>JANLTD010000404.1:0-1548 GCA_031362765.1 Acidobacteriota bacterium
GGACTCGATCCGCCGACGGCGCGAACAATTTGCGAGCTTGCCATCAAATTACGTGATCTCGAAGATGTTTCCTCCATTTTTGTGACCCACGAAATGAATAATCTGAGATATCTATCGTCGGAATACGCAACTGTCAATGACGATGGCGAAGTGGTCTATGAAATGGAAGGCGAAAAACTTTGTTTGATCAATACCGAAGTTATTATGTTTCGTGACGGTAAGATCATTTTCAGCGGCAAGGATGAACAACTGAGATCATCAGAAGATCCGTATATCGGTAAATTTATTCGCGGTAAATAAGTAGTTTGTAAATTGAGCTTTTTATCATCAACGCAGAGTTCGCCGAGAACGCAGAGTTTTTAATAAAATATGAGTAACAAGGTTTTATCAAAATGAATCCCGGCGTTCTCCGCGAACTCTGCGTTTTCAGAAATAATAACAAACGCAATTTACAAAGCAATAAGGAGTAAAATTATGGCAAAAACACAAAATATTACTTTGAGCCAACTGCGGGTCGGCGTCTTTGTTCTTTTTGGTCTTTTGATTCTGGCATTTTTGATTCTTAATTCGACGGGCGACTTCAATCCATTTGAGAAAAAACTGCGCCTCAAAGCTCGTTTTTCACAAGCCGATGGTTTGCGAGAAGGCTCGGAAGTTCAACTCGCCGGTGTTCATATCGGCAAAGTAGAATCGGTCGCACTATTGCCGCCCGACAGCCCCGAAGAAGCCAAGATCGAAGCAGTAATGGCAGTTGACCGCGAATTAAACAAACGCCCGATTACCGAACGAATACGATCCGATTCGACGGCACAACTTGTCGCCACGACATTGCTTGCCAACGACAAAATGATCAACATCACACCCGGAACTTCCAAAGGTTCGGCGGTTGCGGAGTTTCACGTGCTGGATTCGACACAGGCAATTTCAATTAATCAATTAACCCAAACCGGCAACGAACTTTTACAGCAGATCAACAAGATCGCGACGCCGGCGAACGAAATTCTCAACAAAGCAAATAATTCCGAAGGAACGCTCGGACAGATCATCAATAACGATCAGCTTTACAAAACCCTCGATTCAACGGTCGGCGAAACAAAACTGACGATGCTCAAACTGCAAACAACGCTTGACCGCGTCAACAAGGGCGACGGAACCGCCGGAAAATTGATCAACGATCCGGCACTTTATGAAAGTCTGAATCAAACCGTCCAACAACTGGAAGCGATTTCAAAGGATATTCGCGCGGGCCGCGGAACAGCCGGAAAGTTTGTCACCGACGATGCGTTTTATAATGAAACACGCCAGGCAATTGCCGATCTGCGCGTAACGGCTTCGAAGCTCAACGGTATCGCCGATGATTTTAAGGTCATTACAACCGATTTGAACGAAGGCAAAGGCACGGCAGGAAAATTCTTAAAGGACGAAAAACTGTATGAAGATGCGCGGACAACTCTCGCACGTTTTAGTTCGACCGCCGAAAAAATAGACACCCTTCTCGGCGACGCACAAAATGGCAAGGGAACGATCGGAAAACTGTTGATTGACGAA
>JANLTD010000435.1:0-5239 GCA_031362765.1 Acidobacteriota bacterium
TCATCTTGTATTCTCGGGGCAATAATATAAGCTTGTTTACCACGGCCTAAATATTCTAACATTTCTTTATAAATATTTTCGTAAAAACTGCGTTTTGGATAACTTTTGGGCAACTCTTTCAAAAGCCTGACAATTCCACCCGCAACCCAGCCATTGCCGCGGCTCCAAAATATCTTTTTGCCGTTCGCTTCTTTTCTGCCTTCGCCTTTTTCGTTCCACAAATATCCGGCATCGCGGGCGAAAAGATGTTCTTCACGGTTGTAAAGCAGATTGTAGGTTTCGGCGAAAAATTTGTCGTTCAGTTCAAAATAAGTTTTGTCATCAAGCGTTTTACCGAGCTTGGCAAACGTCGGCGGAGCCATAAAAAGCGCGTCGCACCACCACCAGATAATTCCGTGTTTTTCGACCTCGTTGCTTTTCTCGGTTTGAATGCGGCGGATCGCATCAATCGTCGGCTGAATCATTTTGCGGTCTTTTTTCAGCCGGTAAAGATCAATGTAAGTTTGCGAAATGGCAATGTCGTCAGCGTGGTCAAAACGCCTGCCGGTCTGCCAGTTGTTCTTTTCGCCCATTTCCATCAACGCCGCGAGAATTTCCTTTGATCGCGTGGTTTCATAGGCGGCAAAAACTCCCGCGTAAAACGCGCCGTTCGTCCAATCGGTGAGCTCGTGTTTTGGATTTTTGAGCTGCCAATCGGCAACTTTGAGCATTCTTTCCTTGATGAATTGGCGGTTGAACAGATCGTCGGTTTGCGCGGCGGCGCTGATTGAAATCGCCAGCAAAACCAAGACTGCAATGTAAAATCGATATTTTTTCATAGCTTGTTTTTCATTTACAAGGCTTTTAGCTTTATAAAGCTTTAACCGACTGTCTTAAAGCTAAAAAATGGGGCGCGGATAGTTTTTGATTTTTCTAATGCGAATCAGCAGTTGAGATAAATGTTGACATAACTTGGTTCTCCTCTCTGCGTTCTCGGCGCCTCTGCGTGAGAAAATGTTTCACGCAGAGGCGCAAAGAACGCAGAGAGAAGCACTTACTAACCGACAAATTATTTCAACTACTGATTCACATTTCTAATCTATTTTTTCTCCGTGTTCATCTGTGAAAACGCGATGCGGGACGGTTTCAAAAATTCCTGTAAAATTTATTTCAACTGGCAAATGTCCAGAACATTCATATCGGTATAATCGAGATTTTCGCCGCCCATCGCCCAGACGAAGCTGTAATTCGACGTTCCGACACCCATATGAATTGACCACGGCGGCGAGAGAACGACTTGTTCATTTTCCATGATCATCGTCCGCGTGTCTTCGGTTTGTCCCATAAAGTGCATGATTCGCGCCTTTTCATCCAAATCGAAATAGAGATAAACTTCCGACCGCCGTTCGTGAATATGCGGCGGGCAAGTATTCCAAACGCTGCCTGTTTCGAGCGTCGTCAAACCCATTACAAGCTGCGACGAATCACAAACACCGGGAATGATCATTTGATAAACCGTCCGCACGTTCGATGTTTCGGCCGCACCGAGATTTAGTTTCTTCGCGTCGGCAGCAGTTAAGAGTTTCGTCTCGAATCGTTTGTGCGCGAGCGTTGAAAGCAGATAAAACTTCGCCGGGTTACTTGCGTCGTCCGATTCAAACGAAACATCCGCGCTTTCTTTCGCGATATACAGACAATCCATTTTGCCAAGCTCGTAAACTTCACCGTCAACCGTAATTTTTCCGCGACCTTCGGCGATGTTGACCGCACCCATTTCGCGACGGTCGAGAAACGGTTTGCCTTTCGCCGATTCGGGTTCGGTATGCGCGGGGAGCGAAATTTTTTCGTTCACAGGATACGCGCCGCCGACTGCGATACGGTCGAAATGCGAATAACTCAGCCGCACTTCTCCGGCGGCAAATATTTCATTGACCAGATAAAGCTCACGCAATTCGTCGTTTGTCGCACCATAAATTGACTCAGGATGCGTTGCGTAATAAGTTTTTTGATACATAAAATTTTTTATAATCCTCTTGCATCTTTGACGAGTTGGACAAATTGTTTGGCACTCGCGGTAATTTGGGCTGCATTACCTTCTCGTAAGGCTTTCAAATCAACCAAATCTGCTCCGATTCCTAGAGCACTTGAACCCGCTTTGATAAAATCAGCGGCCGTTTTTAGATTTACTCCTCCGGTCGGAATCAGTTCGACCTGCGGAAGCGGGGCTTTCAAACCTTTGATATAGCTGGCGCCGCCCATCGCCGAACACGGGAATACTTTGACAAAATCCGCGCCTGCCTGCCACGCCGTCACAACCTCGGTCGGCGTCAGCGCGCCCGGACAGATCGCCACCGAATAACGCTGACACAGCTCGATCGTTTTCAGATTCAATGCCGGACTGACGATGAACTGCGCGCCCGCCAACATACACGCCCGCGCCGTTTCCGGATCGAGCACCGTGCCCGCACCCAAAACTACTTCATCGCCAAATTTATCGGCGATTTTTTCAATTACTTTGATCGCGCCCGGCACGGTCATCGTAATTTCAAGGATCGGTACGCCGCCTGCTTTGATCGCTTCCACCGCTCCCATTGCTTCATCCGCCGACGATGCACGCACCACCGGCACCACGCCGATCTCGATTATTCTCCCGATCACTTCTGATTTCTTCATAAACTATTAACGGTATTTTGGCTCTCTTCAACCATCTTTACCTTTTACCTTTTACCTTTTACCTTTTACCTTTTACCTTTTACCTTTTACCTTTTACCTTAACAACTTTTACCTTGCAACGCGTGCGCCGCCGCCTTTCATCACGCGCTGAACATCCGCCGGACTCGCCATCGTCGTATCGCCCGGCGTCGTCATTGCGAGTGCGCCGTGCGCCGCTCCGCAATTGACCGCAAACTGTGCATCTTCGCCGCTCAGGAATCCGTAGATCAAACCCGACGCAAACGAATCGCCGCCGCCGACACGGTCGAAGATCTCCAGGTTTTCGCGCATCGTCGCCTGATAAAGCGTGTCGTTCGTAAAGCAAACCGCGCCCCAATCATTGACGCTCGCGGTTTTCGCGTTTCTCAACGTTGTTGCCGCAACCGCGAAGTTCGGAAACTCCGCCACCGCTTTGCGGATCATCTTTTCAAAATTCACCACATCGAGTTTTGAATGATGTTCGTCCTGACCTTCGACTTCAAAGCCGAGACACGCCGTAAAATCTTCTTCGTTACCGATCATCACGTCAACATATTGCGCGAGATCGCGATTGACTTCCTGCGCCTTCGTCTGTCCGCCGATCGCCTTCCAGAGCGAATCGCGATAATTCAGATCGTATGAAATGACCGTGCCGTATTTTTTGGCGATCTCCATCGCTTCCTTCGCGACTTCGGGCGTCGTTTCCGAAAGGGCGCAGAAAATTCCGCCCGTGTGCAGCCAGCGCGCGCCTTCTTCGCCAAAGATCTTTTCCCAATCAATCTCGCCTTTTTTGAGCTGCGAAACCGCCGTGTTGCCGCGATCCGAACAACCCAGCGCGGCACGCACGCCAAATCCGCGTTCGGTAAAGTTCATCCCGTTTCTGACGGTTCGCCCGACGCCGTCATACTTTGCCCATAAAACGTGCGATTGGTCAACGCCGCCCTGATAGATCAGATCCTGCACAAGCCGTCCGATCGGATTGTCGGCCAGCGCGGTGACGACCGCCGCCCGCAAACCAAAGCAACGTTTCAAACCGCGGGCGACATTATATTCGCCGCCGCCTTCCCAAACCTCGAACGAGCGCGTCGTGTGGATCCGTTTATCGCCCGGATCGAGCCGCAGCATAACTTCGCCGAGACTGACAATATCCCAACGGCATTCTTCTTTTGATTTTATCTTCAACATAAATTTGATCGTATTATCGCGCCATCCAGCCGCCGTCAACCAACACAATGTGACCTTGCAAATAATCGCTCGCCGCTGACGCGAGAAAGACGACGCTTCCTTGCAGATCTTCGGGCGTTCCCCAACGCCCTGCCGGAATTCTTTCTAAAATTTGACGATTTCGATTTTCGTCAGCCCGCAATGCGGTCGTATTATTGGTCGCCATATAACCGGGCGCGATCGCATTGACATTGATATTTTTCGACGCCCATTCGTTGGCAAAGGCTTTTGTCAAACCTGCCACGCCCGATTTAGAAGCCGTGTACGCCGGAACCGTGATTCCGCCTTGAAACGAAAGCAGCGAGGCGATATTGACGATCTTCCCGCCGCCATTTTCGATCATATTTCTGCCGACAGCCTGTGAAAGCCGAAAAATGCTCGACAGATTGACTTCGATCACAATTGACCAATCTTCTTCCGAGAAATCAACCGCCGGAGCGCGCCGGATCATTCCGGCATTGTTGACCAAAATATCGATCCGTCCGAATTTTTCGACAACGCTTGCCGCTATTTTTTTCGGTGCTTCTTTGTCAGACATATCGCCCGACACCGAAAATGCACGGCGACCGAGTTTTTCGATCGCGGCACAAGTTTCGTCCGCTTCGCCGTCATACATACAATGGCACGCCACGTCGGCACCGGCTTCCGCGAGGGCGAGCGCCATCGAAGCCCCGAGTCCGACTGATGCACCCGTCACGAGTGCAATCTTTTCGTCAAGTTTGAATAAATTTAAGATACTCATAATTTTTTCTTAATATAGTAGTAAATTTTTGTCATTCGCTGATAATCCCGAAACTGTCGAGATCATTTTCACAAATTTCTCATCCGTGTATTTTCGAGCGGCATGGCACAGAATCGGAAAAAGTCTTTCTGGCTCCCAACCTTCGATTTGCTCGTATTTCCATTTGTTTTCGCTGCTTAGAAAAGGATATAAAAACTCGATCGCCCGGCGGATTCCGCGCCCATTATTTGTTTGGAAATTCCATAGATCAACGCCGACATTTGCGCCCAATTCTGCAAGCGTCACAAAACCTTCGAGGTTCATCGTGCTGTAATACCAGGATTTCGTGCGCGCTAACTCAAGCGGCATCCGACCATCCGGTTCGATCTGTTTTTCGATTCTTTTTTGAGTAACGTTTTCGAGCTGCTTTTTGGCAAAGTCCGTTTTCCCGACAAACAAAGCAAACGATACAACCTGAACGTCATAATGCGTGCCGTGATTGTTTTTCGCTTCACTTTCATCAATGCCGTTCTTGCTGGTCGTGAGCCATTTCAAATACTGCTCAAACCAAGTTTCAAGCGTTTTTTGATCGGCTTTTGTCCAGGATTTTGAGCCTTCCAATAA
>JANLTD010000462.1:0-1626 GCA_031362765.1 Acidobacteriota bacterium
CGTTATAAGTTATTTTTTACGCGTTCATTAGCTTCGATCCCTATGACCAAAAAAGAGAGATCCGAAATATTCCGGATCTCTCTTTTCGATTTTACCGCCAAATATCAATCAAATGTATCGGATGCGCGGATCAATAAACCAGCCAGCCGTCAAACGCCCATCCGGTATATCCGCCGTAATTTACGCGGCACCAGCGTCCGCTGCGTCCGGCGACCCGTTCGGCAAATCCCTGACAGCCTAAAACCTGAACATATGAACCGTGCGGAATTTGTAATATCCGATAACCTACATTGCTGCTCGGATCGCTTCGCAACGCCAAAAAACCGTCGCTCGGAGAATTGACTTGCGCGATCGTAGCGGAACTTTGGGTTGGCGGCGCGGCCTGTTTGACCGGCGGCGGAGTTTTTTGCTGCTGATCAACCTTTTTTTTAAGATCTTCAACTTTTTTCTTTAACCTTTCATTTTCATCATCTTTTTCGGTGTCAGTACCGCTTGCCGCCTGAGTTGCCGAAGGGGTCGGCGACGGTGTTCCCGAAGTTGAACCGGTCGTCTGTTTTGACGCGGAACCGGAACAAGCTAGTGCAAAAAGTAAAAACAGAAGCAGAGAAAGAACTAAGTTAATCAGATTTCTACTGTTCATATTTTCCTCCCGACAATTAAAGTTTCGAGACCTGATAAAAGGCGGACTCTCAACGTTAATTGTCATTCCAAAATATGAACGAAGCAACAAGTATGCCAGATGAGTAGGGCATTTATTGGCAATTTACGGCGTAAAAAGAGTATTTCAAAAGCCTGAATTTCTTGGCGCCGCAATGTTGCGAATTATTTCCCACAAAGCACGTAAAATTTCCACAGTTTGAACAAAAACGTTGAAAATTCTTTACATAAAAAAACTCTTCGCGGTTTGTTTCTAAGGCGGATGAATTCATTGACTTGCGGTAGTTGGTTAGGTCTTTGGCTTTTGGGCTTTAGTTTTTTGGTTTTATCCGGTAATGCCTCAGTAAAAAGTTACAAAAAGATCTATTGCCGAAGCACACAAATGCGTATTAACTTCGGAGTTATGCGTGCTTGTTTGTCATCCGGAATAAGTGAAAGGTGATAGGTGATAAGTGATAAATCGGTTTTACCCTGTCACCTATCACTTTTCACCTATCACTTATTCCGAATCTAACCGCTTCTATTTGTTTATTTAATTTTTAACAATGGATTTTCGCCCGACAAATTATTATTTGAGATTTCAGATCTGAAATCTCAAATCATAGACATCTTTCGCGGATGATCAGGACTTTGACTCCTGGTCTTTGGTTTTATTCAAGTAAAATCCGATAATTTTCAATTCAAGAAACTGAAACCGGATGTGGTGAGAAATTCAACGCCGATCCGCAATTTCTTACAAAGACCAAAAACCAAAGACCTAAATAATTACGATTTGCCTGTATTTTCCGGGTTTTTACGCGTAAAAGCAGAAAGGTATCGAAAACTCTTAATCAGAAACTATTTAAGGAGTTTTCAATACCCTTGAAGGACTAAACGGTACCATTTAAGGAGTTTTCAATACCCTTGAAGGACTAAACGGTACCATTTAAGGAGTTTTCAATACCCTTGAAGGACTAAACGGTACCTATT
>JANLTD010000523.1:0-1762 GCA_031362765.1 Acidobacteriota bacterium
CCGCCAAAAAAATATTATAGCAATGTTTTTATTTCGCTACGCTGCCGAGCGTTTCGTCGAGCCAATTATTGACCGTCGGCACAAAAAATTCAACGGGCGGAATCTGTCCGCCGTCGTAAAGGACGATTTTCTTTGGTTCGCGCAGGAGTTTGAAAAGCGGTTTCGCGTCCGTGTTGTAAGGAAAAGTTTCGTCGCAGCGGTCGTTGATGACGAGCTTTTGGGTCTTTATCTGCGAAGCGAATTTGATCGGCGAAGTCTCGGCGATCCGGGTCAGGAAATCCTTCGACATATTGCATCACAATATAACTAAATCCGTTTTGGTCGCCGATTTCGTGCGTGGTGCAAATATGCGGATGTTCGAGCGGGGCAGATGATCGCGCTTCAGGCAGAAAGCGACGATTGGCGACTCCGTCAATCTCTGAATTTAACGGCAGAATTTTTAGCGCGACAAGGCGATTGAGGCGCAGATCTTTGGCGAGGTAAACTTCGCCCATTCCGCCGGCACCGAGCATTCGGATGACCTTAAATGAACCGATCGTTTCGCCGTCTTTCAATTTCGGCTGTTTTTCGATCGCCGCTAAACCGATTTTCGGCGAGTCAATAAAACTGTCTTCCGTCTCGGTGGCGTTTAGTAATTTTTCGATCTCGCGGCGCAGTTCCGGATCGTCAGCGCATTTTTTGTCTAAAAACGCTCTTCTCTCCGTCGCGCTTATTTCCAAAGCGAGATGAAATATCTTACTGATTTCGCGCCATTTTTCCTGATTCATTATATTTGGTTAATTGTTCGTTGTTCGTTGCCGGTTGAATGAAATGGACGTCTTGGCTTTATTTCAACGAACAACGAACAACTAACAATTAACCGTGCATCTGTGTTTTCAGCCACGCCCGCGCCAGATTCCAATCTCTCAAAACCGTGTTGACGTGAACGCCCAAAACTTCGGCAAGCTCTTCGTGTTTTAAGCCGCCGAAAAATTTCAATTCGACGACGCGGCTGCGGCGCGGATCAATTTTCGCGAGTTCTTCCAAAGCTTCGTCGAGCGCTATCATTTCCGCATGTTTTTCCTTAACAAATACAAAGGCGTCTTCCAGAGAGATTTTTTCCGCCGCGCCGCCGCGTTTTTCCGCCTGATGCCCGCGAGCATAATCAACCAGAATCCGCCGCATCAGATTTGCCGCCATTGCAAAAAAATGGGTTCGGTTTTGCCACGCGGTTTCCTGTTCGACAAGCCGCAAAAACGCTTCGTGGACAAGCGCCGTCGGCTGCAGAGTATGTTCGCCGCGTTCGCTTTTCAAATAATGCGCGGCTAATTTTCGTAGTTCTGCATAGACCAGCGGAACGAGCGCGTCAACCGCGTCACGATTTCCTGCGTTCAGACTTTGAAGAAGCCGTGTCACTTCTTGTATTTCCGATCCCGGTATTTTTTCGCTCATCTTGCCAAATTGGATTTAAACGGGTAAATGCAAATTCAAGCAGATTTTATCGCTAATCGAAAAAAAATCAAATTTTTTTGATGGTTGTTGTGGTTTTTGGCGAAAAACTTCGCGTTATGGGACGAGAGAGAATTTTTATTGAGAAAAAACAGGAGTCTAAAGAAAATGTTTGTCCCCTTTAAAACGAACAAAAACACGATATTAACGCGCATCGCCGTCGGCGACGAGACAGCAGTCAATGATTGCATCAATCAATACGGAAATTTAATTTGGGCTTTAGCGAAAAAATATACGCCGAAACAGGAAGACGCGGAAGATGCCGTACAGGAAA
>JANLTD010000611.1:0-5580 GCA_031362765.1 Acidobacteriota bacterium
TTTTTCCGCATTGACCGCGAGATCATCACCCAATATTCCCGCTGTTTTTTTCGTGGCGATTTTGCTGGCTAAAGCAACATCGTCCATCAACATAGCAATATCATCTAAAATTGCAAAAATACCTGATGCCATATGTTTAATAAAATTTAGGTTACAAAAATATTTGGGGGATTTCCAATCGCTCTACCAAAGATAGGTTTGATTTTAGTTTGCAAAAGTGTATAAAACAAGGCGAAATTATTAAACTTTTTGTTAAGCTGCTTTCAAATAATAATCCTTTCAGAACGTCAGATACTGAACCGATAAATTGGTAGGGCGAACTTTGGATGATCTTGGAAAAGATTTTCGCAGCAATCGGCGTTGCGGGCGTTGGCGATTCGGCGGAAGTTTATGCGGTAAGTCAGAACAGCGAGCGGTAGCGACCTGTTGAACTAAAGCGTTTGAGTTATTCGCGTTAAACCATTCGCTACCGCAGATGGTTCCGACAGTTCTATTCTTTACAATTTGCGTATATTTTCATAACATACAATTCAAGATGAAATCTATACTCGAACGTATCGAAGGTTTTGAGTGGGATGAAGGAAATGCAAATAAGAATTGGCATCTTCACAACGTAACTGACGGCGAATGTGAAGACGTCTTTTTTAATGTGCCGTCGATTATTGCCGCCGATAAAAAACATTCCGACAGCGAGGACAGATTTTTTGCACTTGGGCGAACGGAATCGAATCGTTGGTTATTTTTGGCATTTACTGTGCGAAACAATTTGATTCGAGTAATTTCCGCCCGCGAAATGACGAAAAGTGAGCGTAGAAAATACTATGAAAAAATTAAAAGAGATACCGAAGTTTGAAAACGAAGAAGACGAACGCAACTTTTGGGCAAACGAAAATTCAACTGAATTTATTAACTGGGAAAATGCTGAATCAGTCGTTTTACCGAATCTGAAACCGACCACGACGACAATTTCGTTGCGGATCTCTGAATCAATGCTCAACAAAATCAGACTCGTTGCCAATAAACGCGACGTTCCTTATCAATCATTAATCAAAATCTTCTTGAAAGAACGGCTTGATGAAGAGTTAAAATTGTCAAAAACGTAAACAGAAATCGCAGACAAATAATAAATCCGATGACTATCCGAAAAATAAATCTTGACGTAATTGACGAAAATTCGGCTTTAGAGGCGATTGATTTTGTCAGCAAATTAGCTGATGAAAATAATATTGATTGGGCTTTGGTCGGTGGCTTGGCGATGAACATTTACGGTAGCGACAGATTGACCAAAGATATTGATATGATTTCCAATCAACGCTTGCCGATTCCAAAAGACAAGAGCGTCGGACAACTACGACAAGGCGGAGAGCGGTTTCAAGCCGAAACCGATAAAAAGGTTGTGTCCGTTGACTGGATAATTCGCAACGATGAATTCAAAGCGTTATTCCAAGATGCCTTGGCAGAAGCGGTTAAGATTGATGATATTCCGATTCTCACCGCCTGAATGGTTAGTAATTTTGAAATTCATCGCCGGACGCTTCAAAGACCATGAAGATGGTGTCTATTTATTGAGCCGTAAAGGTCTGGTTAATCGGGAAATCATCAAAGAAAAGATTGTCAAACATTTTGGATTACGTGCGTGGAGTCTTGCAAAACACGGATACTGTCGTTCGTTTTTACTTGCGGATGGCAAAACCCGCGAAGATGAACGCAACGAGAAAGACAAATATATTGATTCGTAGATTGCTATTGAATACCGCAAACCACTGACAGTTCGGGGCGGGCTTTGGATAATCCTGGAAAAGATATTCGCAGCGAGCGGCGTTATTGGCGTGGGCGATTCGGCGAAAGTTTTTGCGATAAGTCAGAACAGCGAGCGGTAGCGACCTGTTCAACTTAAGCGTTTGAGTGATTCGCGTTAACCATCCGCTACCGCAGAACCTTCTTCTGACAGGATGCGAGCGGCGTTGGCGATTCGGCGGAAGTTCATGAAATATTAACAATCATTCGTCCGTAATCATTTATCAGTTCGGCTTTTTCTTAACTTTCAATTAAAATTAGTGAAAAACCCAGATCTGCAAATTCCTTTGGTTAGAAGGGAATGGAAAGAGTTTTGGCGGATCTGCCGATAATGGAGTTAGATATGAAAAGAAACCCAACCGCGTTCTGTTTATTAATTTTGATAATGCTTGTTCCGATTTCCGGTATTGGCCAGGAAAGACATTATTATCAGACAGATTTTACAAAAGAAGATCTTGCCGATCGCCGGGCGAAAGTATTTGAGAAGATCGGTAAAAACGCCATTGCGATCATTCAGGGGGCAAAGGGAACAGCTGATTTTAATGTTTTTCGGCAGTCGAACGAATTTTATTATCTAAGCGGTCTGGAGACGCCGCACGCATATCTTCTGTTGGATGGGCGCAATCTGAAAACAACCCTGTATCTTTCGCACCGGGATGCCGGCCGAGAACGTAATGAAGGCAAGATCTTCTCGGTCGAAGACGAAGAGCTGATAAAAGAACTGACCGGAATTGATCAGGTGCGTGGGGTCGAGTTTTTATCGCTTGATTTGGTTGGCAAGGGATTGATTCGCCCGCCGGCGCCGCTTCTCTACACGCCTTTGAGTCCGGCGGAAACCGGAACTGACAGCCGTGACGAATTGCTGAACGAACAAGCCCGCGTTTCGTCTAATCCCTGGGACGGACTGCCTTCGAGAGAGGCGCGTTTCAGAGAACTTTTAAATCTACGCGTTCCGCAATTTGAAGTTCGCGATCTTTCGCCGATCCTCGATGCGCTTCGCACGATCAAGTCCAAAAAAGAAATCGAAATGATTCGCACAGCCACTGAAATTGCAGGCTTAGCGATCATCGAAGCAATGCGTTCGACAGAACCCGGCGTGTTTGAATTTCAGCTTGATGCCGCTGCGAAATACATTTTTTATCTGCACGGCTCGCGAGGCGACGGCTATGCTTCGATCATCGGCGGCGGGACTAATGCCTATTTCGGACATTATTTCCACAAGACCGACAAATTGAAAGACGGCGATATGGTTTTGATGGACTATGCGCCCGATTATCGTTATTACACCAGCGATGTTACCCGAATGTGGCCGGTCAACGGCAAATATACTGAAGAGCAGCGTAAATTATCTGATTATATTTCGGCTTACCGCGACGCGCTTTTTAAGGCTATTCGGCCGGGCGTAACTTCAGATTTCGTGCTGGATTCCGCCGCGAAAGAAATGGAGCAATATCTGGTCGGCAAGACATTTGAAAACGCCGCGCATTTGAAAGCGGTCAGAGAAGGATTGAAATTTCGCGGACATTTTCAGCATCCGGTTGGGATGGCGGTCCACGACGTTGGTCTTGTGCGGGGCGTGAAACTAGAGCCGGGAATGGTCTTTACGATCGATCCGATGATTTGGATCCACGAAGAAAAACTGTATATAAGAATGGAAGATGTCGTTGTTGTCACCGATGACGGCGCTGAAAACCTTAGTGCTTTTGTTCCGTCAACGATCGAAGAGATCGAAAGAACAATGACGGAAAAAGGCCTGGTTCAATTTCGTCCGGCCGTTTCATTGCCGCTAAAAAAATAGTTTGGACAAAAAGATATGAAAAACTTCAAGATAACATTTCTTCTCGGTTTGTTTTTGATAATCGGTCTGCCGAATCTTACTTTTGCTGCCCGTGATACTTATCCAAAAAATTCAAAGATCGATGTTATCAACTACATCTTTGAAATCGAACTTTCCGACAGCACTGACGAGATCGTCGGCAAGGCAACGGTTGATCTGCGTTTTCTTAACGATGGGCTTTTGGAATTTCGTCTCGATCTGACCAATAGATCTAACGAGTTAAACGGAAAAGGGATGAGCGTCAGTAAAGTAGTTTCGGATGGCAAACAAATTGAATATCGTCACGCGGACAATGTCTTAGTGATAAAGTTAGCAGCGCCCTCAAGATCAAATCAGCGAAGTAAATTCACAATTTTCTATCAGGGAATTCCGGCAACCGGCTTAAAGATCGCCAACAACAAGTATGGCGAGCGCACATTTTTCAGCGACAATTGGGCAGATAAAGGCCGCAATTGGCTGCCGACGGTTGACCATCCGTCAGATAAGGCGATGTGCGAATTTATCGTCACCGCGCCGAGCCATTATCAGGTTGTTTCGAACGGCCTTAAAATCGAAGAAACCGATCGTCCCGACAACAAACGGCTCACGCATTGGAAGCAATCCGTGCCGATCGCGTCGTGGTTGTATGTGCTTGGCGTGGCCCGGTTCGCTGTTCAATACGTGGACGAATTTGACGGGAAATCAATTCAAACCTGGGTTTATCGTCAGGATCGCGATGCCGGGTTTTACGATTTCGGAGACCTGACAAAAAAGGTACTGGAGTTTTACAGCGATTCGATCGGTCCGTTCTCTTACGAAAAACTTGCCAATATTCAATCAAATAGTGTCAGCGGCGGAATGGAAGCCGCGTCCGCGATTCTTTACAGCGAAAATTCCGTGACCGGTGATAGAAGTATTCGCTGGCGGAATGTGGTTATCCACGAAATCGCCCATCAATGGTTCGGCAACGCCGTGACTGAAAAAGATTGGGACGAAGTATGGCTTAGTGAAGGATTCGCAACCTACTTCACACTGCTTTTTATTGAGCATCAATACGGGCGCGACGCCTTTATTGCCGGTCTCAGATCAAGCAAGGATTCCGTTGATGCTTTCTACAAAAAACGTCCGGACTATCGGATCATTCACGATAACTTAAAGGATATGAAGGACGTTACGACGAGCCAGATCTATCAAAAGGGAAGCTGGACGCTTCATATGCTGCGGGGCGCGATCGGAACTGAAGACTTTTGGAAAGGAATAAAAAACTATTACCGAAAATATCGCGATTCAAATGCGACCGTTGATGATTTCCGCCGCGAGATGGAAGAGGTCTCGGGTAAAGATCTACGCGGGTTTTTTGATCAGTGGCTATTTAAGCCCGGAACGCTGAAATATCAGGGAAACTGGCGATATGACGGCGGCAAAATTACGATCAATCTGAATCAAGTGCAGACCGACGGCAGCTTTTTCAAAATGCCGGTTGAAATAGCGGTCTATTATCCCGGTCAAAACAAACCGCAGATCGAAACAATTCAAGCGGATGCAAAATCAAACGTATTTTCGATAAATGTTGCGGCCGAACCTGAAAAAGTGATTCTCGATCCTAATATGTGGATTCTGATGGATGCAGATTTTAAGAAAAAGGAATGATTATCTTGGAACGATTATCAAAACGAATTTTCCCCGATAAGCCGCAAGACACAGCCCGGGCAGCTAAACGTATCGAAAGAGTTTTGACGCCCGACCCCGGAATGGGCATAGTCAGGCACGTTGACGCGGGTCACCGTGGGGCGAATGAAATGGCGAGAGAGTTTAAATGCTGTTTTAAAACAGCTTCTTAGAAAAAACTGGACTTGCCGCCCCAATCAAATTATTTTTACAGATGCAATCGTCCAAAGTATGAAAACTGCGACCTTGCAGAATGTTAAATACCGCAAAGCGCAAGGAGTTTGCGGCGATCTTTAGAT
>JANLTD010000621.1:0-1511 GCA_031362765.1 Acidobacteriota bacterium
CGGCTGCAGAGTATGTTCGCCGCGTTCGCTTTTCAAATAATGGGCGGCTAATTTTCGCAACTCTGCATAGACAAGCGGAACGAGCGCGTCAACCGCATCACGATTTCCTGCGTTCAGACTTTGAAGAAGCCGTGTGACTTCTTGTATTTCCGATTCCGGTATTTTTTCGCTCATCTTGCCAAATTAGATTCAAAAGGATAAGTAAAAATTTTAGCAGATTTTGAAATAAATCGAAAAAAAACGAAGTTTTTTAATTCTTGTTGTGGTTTTTGGCGAAAAACTTCGCGTTATGGGGCGAGAGAGAAAATTTTACAAAGAAAAGAGAAGAAAAACAGGAGTCGAAAGAAAATGAGTGTCCCCTTTGAGATGAATAAAAATACGATCTTAACGCGCATTGCGGCCGGCGACGAAACGGCGGTCAATGATTGCATCAATAAATACGGAAATTTAATTTGGGCATTGGCAAAAAAATTCACACCGAAGCAAGACGACGCGGAAGATGCGGTTCAGGAAATATTTATGGAAATCTGGCAAAATGCGGCGCGGTATGATTCGAGCAAAGCATCGGAACCTACATTTATCTCAATAATTGCCCGCCGCCGCTTGATTGACCGTTTGCGAAAAGTGTATCGCCGTCCTCTCATTCAGTCTATTGAAGATGTTTTTGAGACCGCGCCGAATGTCTTCGAATCGCAGATCAATATGAAAATTCAGGCAAATCAAGCGGTTGAAGCGATGAAAAATTTGCGCGCCGAACAACGCGAAATGATGATCTTGAATATTTACGAGGGAATGTCGCACGGCGAGATCTCGCAAAAATTAAATGCTCCGCTCGGAACGGTCAAAACCCACATTCGGCGCGGTTTTAATCGCGTTCGCGAAGTTGTCAGCCAAAACAAATTCCGCCGGGAGAATCTTGCAACGGTTTAAGTAACCTATGTTGCCGATTACAAATATTTAAGAAATCTTGCCCGCGAATAAGCGCGAATTGACTTGAATAATAATAATTTTCTTTTCTTATTCGGATAATTCGCGTTTATTCGCGGGCAAAAAGAATTCTTATAATTCCCGGCAACAGTTTTGAATCTGTCAATGAGTTTTGTGCGAAAGATAACTATTGAAAAGTGAAATTTATTTTGTTGTCGGGATCACCCGAAAATTTATAAGGAGTTTAGAAGATGTTAAAAAAGTTATTAGTTGGATTATTAAATTTGTCGCTCGTTGCCGTACCGGTTTTGGCATCGAGCCATTCGGAAGCGCCGCTCATTGCGCGTGACCGATTTGCCGATAATACCGATACATATGCTTTTCGCAGTATCGAAAAAGGGCGCGAAGGTTTTGTGACGCTGATCGCGAATTACATTCCGTTTCAGCAACCGTCGGGCGGGCCGCATTTTTTCCGTTTTGACGATACCGTTCGTTATGAGATCAAAATTGACAACACGGGCGACGGCGTTGAAGATGTTACCTATCAGATCGAATTTTTTACCAAAATTAAAAACGGCGAGACG
>JANLTD010000673.1:0-3320 GCA_031362765.1 Acidobacteriota bacterium
TTGGAAATTGAATTACAGGATTCTGTCAATATTTTGGCGACCGTTTATCCTCATCTCGATTTTACCCTGCTCGACATTTTGCCGCCCGATGCTTCAAAAGGCATCGGCGTTGAAAAATTGGCGGCGTTGCACGGACTTACTTCTGAAGATGTGATGGTTTGCGGCGATAATTTCAATGATCTGGAAATGCTCGAATACGCCGGAACGCCGGTTGTGATGGGAAACGCCTCGCCGGAATTGCTCGAAAACGATAATTACCATCAAACTTTGTCCAATGACGAAAGCGGTGTAGCATTAGCAATTGAAAGGTTCATTCTTGATAAAAACAGGTCTGCAAAGTGACCAAAACATTTGAATAGTGTTGAGTTCCGTGTTCAAACGACGGAATTGTCGGCGCATTCCGGCGGTCACAGGCTGTAGCGTTGACAATGAGCGAAAACCAACATTCCGCGAAATTTTTGATGATTGGCTGCCTACAACTTAATAAATATGAGATATAAAGAAATCGGCAAAAATTTGCCCGCACTTTTCGGCGCATTGCTCGTGAGCATACTTTTTATTCAATCAGGATTCGACAAAGTTTTCGATTGGAACGGTAACTTACAATTTCTGACAGAACATTTTTCCAAGACGTTTATGGGAAGTATGGTGCCGATGCTTCTTGCAACTATGACTGTTATGGAAACGGCGACCGGTCTGTTAAGTCTGGTCGGGATCATCTATTTTTTATTGAAAGGCTCGACCGATTTGATATTTTACGCTTCAATTCTCGGCACCGCATCAATTGTCGCGCTTTTTTTCGGACAGCGCATCGCCAAAGATTACGCGGGCGCGGTCAGTTTGATTCCGTATTTTATCCTTTTGCTGATTTTGATGATTATTTCCAATCCGTTTCTCGAAGAAGCGAAAAAGTCAGATTAAAACTAAGGAAGTAATTGGATCTATCTTGTAAAATCGGTTTGATGGACACTAACTTTTTTATGACAAAAAAAAAATGGAATCAAATGAGTAATGAAAACTTTGCATAAATACACCAGTCGCCAAGGACTCTCTTCAAAAACAACGGTTTGTGCCGAGGTCGGCTATTCCATTCAAACATTCGCAATTAAGAAAGGATTTTCCCTTGTTTTCGATTCAAACAAAAATTTACCGGCAGAAATTGCCGATTTACCGAAAACTGATTTAACTCGGGAATTTATTTCCGATTTCAATAAAAACAATAAATAAAACCATTACTGTGCGGTCTCAAAGCATAGAAAAGAAGAAGTTTGCCCGCGAATAAACGCGAAAAGACGCTAAAATAAAGCGATAGTGATTGAATTTAGTTTTCTTTTTCGTGTGTTTCGCGTTTATGCGCGGGCAACCCTCTTAAAAACACTAGTTTTTTTCAACTACGCAATAACTATGCCGCTCAGTAATGAAATAAAACAGATTTCCACCCGAATTACTTGAAAACAAAAAATATCATCAAACTTTATCCAAAGACGAAAGCGGTGTAGCATTGACAATAGAAAGGTTTATTTTAGGAGTTTAAAAACAATGGGCGAGGTTCGTGTAAAAGTAAAACTAACTAATGCTTTGGACAGAGCGTTGGCAAGACGAGGACAAATCAAAACTGAAGAAATACGAACATATGAAGCTGATGCCTTGATTGACACAGGCGCGGTTTCTTCGGTTGTCCCCTTAAATGTGATGCAGCAACTCGGTTTGCAATCTGATGGTCAAAGGGTTGCCGAATATGCCGATGGACGAAACGATGTCGTTGAACTAACCGAACCGATTATGTTTGAAATAATCGGCAGAAAAACTACTGAAGGCGCGATGGTTTTGGGAAATGAAGTCATTATCGGTCAGACTATTTTGAAAGTTATGGATTTGCTCGTTGACTGTAATAATCGAAAAGTAATTCCAAATCCTGCACATCCGGATCAACCTGTAGTAAAAATTAAATCGGAGCAAAGTGATAAAGTCATTAATCATTTCAAATTTCTTGATCTTGCTGTTAATTACAGTTTCGTTTGCACAGCAAGATAACTATTCACAGCCGAAACTGATCGCGTTTTATAACAAACAGAAATTTGAAGATGATAAAAATGGGCTCGAAAAATATACGAACGCGTTAGACTCGCTGGGATTTATTTGTATTTTCGAATCTGATCCAGAAAAAAGAAAAGCGGCTTACGACGAGGCCGATAAAAAACATTATAAATTCATCATTGAACCCTTCAAAATAACATTTCGGATTTATTCAAGGAGATCGAAAATCATAACAATTTAGTTGCTTTAGATTTAGCGAGGCTTGAAGGAGACGGGACAATCCTTGCGCTCGACGAAAAACTCGATGTTACGAATCAATTTATTCGCTTTATTAACGAATTTTTCAAAAACAAAACCAATTGGAATCTTTCATTAAATCTTCCGAATCTGAAAATAGAAATTATCAATACCGAATCGTTCAAAGATGAAAAATCTGGAATCAAAAGATTCTCGGTGATGATTGCGGAAATTTCCGAACAGGTCAATGGAGAAACCGGGAAAAAGCCAATCTTCGCCGAAATCAATGCGAGAATCCATAAAGATGCCTTGAAAAGTAAGATATTTTAACTTATCGGAAATTCGCTTCAGACTTACGCGGCGGAAAAAGGCTTCGGCTTGGTTTTTGATTCAAGTAACCGAATACCAAAGCAATTGAAAACTTTTCAAACTCAGGACATTACAAACGACTTCATTTCTTATTATAATCAAATATATCCATAGTTTTTGGAATAATATTTTTAGGAGAAATTAATGGCAAACAGAATTGCAGTTTTAGAAACGAACAAAGGTACGATCAAATTTGAATTATTAGAAGAAGACGCACCCAAAACGACTGAAAATTTTCGGCTTTTGGATGAAAAAGGTTATTACGACGGCGTGATCTTTCATCGCGTAATAAAAAATTTCATGGTTCAGGGCGGTGATCCGCTTGGTGAGGGTTACGGCGGCGAATCGGCCTGGGGCGGAAAATTTGATGACGAGATCAATAAATCTACCGCGCTTTATCAGGGCGGTTATGACAAAGGCACGATCGCGATGGCAAATGCGGGACCAAATACCAACGGTTCGCAATTTTTTATCATGCACATTGATTATCCGTTGCCGCCAAGCTATACAAAATTCGGCAAAGTGATTGAGGGACAAGATGTTGTCAACGCGATTGCCGAAGTTGAAACGAATCACCGCGATAAACCGATAGTTCCCGTCGTGATGGAAAAAGTCTATATCGACGGATAAAAGTGAAAAAGGAAAAAAGTGAAAAGGTGAAAAAGTTTGCTTGTCAA
>JANLTD010000699.1:0-5720 GCA_031362765.1 Acidobacteriota bacterium
CGCAACCGCTTCGTTTGAAATCTCGTTTCCACATTCAGGACAATGTATTAAAGACATGTAAATAAACTCCTTTGGCTATATTTAACCTATAAAACTGCTTCTAATATTTAATTGGTTAAGCCATCACGCTTTTCTAAAATATCGCGCAACCACCATTCGTGTTTTTCGTGAATTTGGATAAATCCGGTTAAAATATCCGCTGTTCCGGGATCGTCATTCTCATCCGCCGTTTTTATGGCGGCACGCATTTCTTTGATTATTCTGATAACATTTGTGTCTGCTTCTTTGACCATTTCGCGCATATCTGTTTTTTCCGAAGCCGACTTGATAGTTGCCGTTTTTTGAAATTCTTCAATCCGCGAAACCGGATTTTGCCCAATCATTCGCACCCTTTCGGCTAAAACGTCAATTGTTTCATAAACTTCTCCGGCAAACTCATCGAAAAGTCGGTGAAGATCGCGGAACAAAGGTCCAAATGTCTGCCAATGATAATGTTTGTAGTTCAGATACAGAATAAAAGCGTTGGCAACTTGTTGTTGTAAGTCTGTGACTACTGCATTATTTGGCGTATTGCTTTTCGAAATTTTTGTAGATTCTTTGGCTGCTGTTTGTCCCATTATTGTCTCCTTTCACTGATTATTGTTGTTGTTTCGACGCGTCCGGGATACCCGAACTTCCATTTTTTACTTAAAAGAGATCTTTTTGTAGAAATGTTAGAGCTAAAACTCCCACAAGAAGTATTGAAATTATGATGGCAAAGCTAATTACCATCCAATTTACCCCTCGTTTTTCGCTTTCATCCCCTTCGATTTGGGCAATCTTCATTTCTTTGTTAAAAGTTCCCCGACTCATAAATTTCATATTTTACCTCCGATCAAATTCAAACTGTTTTGGCAACTTGATGTGCTGTCGAAACTTCCTTGACAAGTCCGGCAGTTTCAAATGTTGGCGCAGTTCGGGCAATATCCGCCTGGGCGACGATGCCGCAACAAGTTCCCGTTTCATCAACGACAATCATTCGCCGGATTTTGTTTCTTTCCATTGCTTTGCAACATTCGCCAAGGGTTGCTTCGCGGCTCAAACTAATGACAGGAAAAGACATAATTTCCGCCGCCGACATCTCAAGGGCATTTTTTCCTTGTGCCAGAGTATTGACGGTAATATCGCGGTCAGTAATAATTCCGACAGGTTTATTTGTCTCAAAATTTTCAACTATCGGAATCGCTCCGCAATTTTTTTCAACCATCAATTGTGCCACTTCCCGTAAATTTGTTTCCGGCGCACAGCAGACCGGGGCTTTTGTCATAATTTCTTTAATTTTCATCGACTTATCTCCTTGAATTTGTATCTTTGCTGCCTAATTTTGCAGAACTTTTCGCTCTAAGATACTTTCTCTAATGGTCTTTCAATTTTTTCGTTCAATTTACTTTTTCGCCAGCCAATAGAAAAACGGCAAAACAACTAAACAACCAATGCAAATTAAAATTACTTTGTTGTTTGTCATAACTTCAGGGATAAAAAGGGGTTTTAATGCACCACCTTCATCTTCCCAGTCCGCAATCGCCGCCTTGTCAGTGATTACTTTTCTATCTGTTTTCATATCCATTCGAAAAATCTCCTGCCTTAAATAAACTGTTTGACGAAAAAAACACACTGAATAATTCAAAATGGCAGAATATTAAAACGGTTCGGAAATTTTGCCCGCCCGTTGATCGCGCTCTTGTTGTTACTCGCTTCCAGCTTTTCAAACAGCGCGTTTTAACTCATCCACAAACTTTAGAGACTCACGTCGAACGTGGTCTGCCAGTCGAGGGTCAATGATACTTTTAATGCGGCCAGCTTCGATGTCCCGTGCCGCTTTCGTCTTGAAATCAAGCATCGTTTCTGCTGCGCTCAAGATTGCATTGGTTTCCGGGTTTTGCATCAGCGAACCAATTACCGTGACCGGTTCGTGAGCAAGTGCGGCTGCCGCTCCGCCAATGCTGCCGTGATTATGCAAGTCCCTGAAAACCCGACTTGTTTTCATTGCTGTATCAATCAACTCAAACTCTTCCGGGTCCAGCAAGTGGGCGACAAATTGGGCGTGTTCATCCATAATGTGCGTCCAAAATGTTGATACTTCATCTTTATCAAACTCCGATTCGCCATTTGACAGGCTTACGAGCCGCCGATTCCATCGTTCAGCTTCGTTTCGCGTGTGGTCAAAGAACGTAGCCCACACCAAACTACGCAGTTTGCCGGAGGATTGTGCTTCACCCAAACGGGCTTTGTATTCGATAAAAGGCTTGATTGCTTCTGTTACTTTGCTGACAAAACTTTTCAACTCGCCCTGTTCAGGCAAACTGCTTTTAATCTGCTGATACAAACTGTTAAAAGTTTCGTTGAAGCGAAGTGCTTCTTTGCGTTCCTCTCCGGCGACTTCGGGCGGCATCAAAAGCGCAAAGAAAATCGCGTGTTCCGCCATAATATCTACGGCAAAGCGGGCATCCGCCCAGGCGTGTGTCATTGGGTCTTGATTGTCGGCGGCCGGAACGATAACTGATTTTTCAAACGGTTGCTCTAACTCGCTCCCGCCTCTTCGGGTATAAACTTTAAGACCTGTGGGATCTGTTGTTTCAATTGCTGCTTGTGCCATTTTATTATCTCCTGACGATCTAAATTTTGGGGGCGCGAACTTTTTCCCGTATTCGCATGGGGCGCGCCATTTTTCGTAAAAACTATTGAATAAGCATTCGCCAGGCCATATCCTTTTAGTTTTACGAAATGTTGATTTCATTTCCTACAAGTTGGCTTTTGCCTTAGTCTTGAAGCCTAGCGAGCTGGCTTCGCGTTCGTATTCCTTTTTACCCGCTTCGATTGTGGCTGTAATTTGTCCCATCGTCTTTTGCGCAGAATTTTGCACATTTTCAGGGATCTCGGTTATTTCAGCACCAACTAAATTTAATTTCTGCTTAGCCGAATCGTAAATTGCGCCCGCTTTGGTAGTTGTATCTGTATAAACAGTTTGGGCTTTCTCCCTCATCTGATTGGCTATATCTTCAGCTTTATCAATGCCTTTGCGGGCGGCATCGGCAATTTCAGCCCGAAATTCTCCGCCGGGTTTTGGTGCAAAAAGCAAAGCTAAAATTGCTCCGAGTCCGCCGCCAATTAATAAATACGAAAGTGTTGTTTCTAAATTTGATTCTTTATTTCTCATATTAATTTCCCTCTTGCTCTTTGAGTTAAAATAATTTACTCAATTGACTTATGCCCTTGAATCAGACTGAGAATCATCATCCCCAGTGCTCCAACTAAAAAGATATGGATGGATCCGCCAATTGTGTTTGATGTAACCATTCCCAGCCCCCATAACACCAAAAATAAAACAATAAAAGTTAAGTGCATTTTCTGCTCCCAAATAGTTTCTTTTACCCATACTGTTGTCGCGCCTCTGACAATAATGTAAAAAAAGAAGGACAATAATCTTTAATACTGAAAATCGTCCTTCAACAAAGCTTTCGCAATCTCAAAACAGTGTTGGCAAAGATCCGGGAGATAACACTGTCAAACAAGCCTTTGTCGAATTCTAATCACGTAACACTGGCGCATTATCCGAATTAGACTTTGAGAGGTCGCTCAAATTTCATTCCACTGATTTAGGCTTCTTTTCAATTTACCCGATTGAAAAATCTTTGTATGTGCGATACAGCGCATATAAAATTTTTATCAATACTCAAGAAAAACTATATAGTTGTTTTCCGATGAACAAAGATCCTCAATAAACCATTAATTGCCAAATGCAGCAAAACATAAACGACAATTGCCACAACTATCGGCAGCGCCAGCGTAAAGCCGCCTTCGGCCGATAAACTTGGAACAATTCCTTTGAATGGTAAATAAAGCGGGTCGGTTATGTTTTTAATGAATTGCACAAATCCGGCATTATTATTCGCAGCAAATAAAGCTAACATCAGGCGAATTGCCAAAAGCCCGTATATTAGAAAAAAAATGTAATCCACAATTTGTGAAATACGCGCGATAAATCTGCCTCCTTCAACTTCTCTTTGAGTATCAACTACCTCATCGACAGCTTTTTGCCGCATATTTCCGGCAATGTTGTCAATATTTTGTGTTTCGGTTTCGGTTCGATGTCGGGCGTTATTGCCGATTTCCCCAATAACCTCCGATTGGGCGTCTGATTTTATCACTTCGTAATTGTTTGCTCTTTGTGCCTCATCCCGGGCTAATTTGTCGTCAAGCATATTAAGTTGCTCCTCTTTTATTTTCGATCAGCCTTATTTTCCGGATTGAAATTAAAAATATTGCGGCATCTAGATCGTTAGCCGAAACATTTTTTCTCAACGATTTTGGGCTTAAGATAACTTAATCTAATAGTGAAACGTTCGTCTGTGCGCTAACACGCATAAAGTCCCTAGGAATATGTAAAAAATAGTTTGCAACGGTTAGAAAAACCTACCTTACCGCTAAGAGGCGCGTCTTTGACCGCCGTTGCTCAAATTTAGTCGGTTGGCGGTCATAGACCGCCGCTAAACTATCTTTATAAGTTATTTTTTACAGGTTCCTTAATAAATACGACGCGTGCCCCATCGCACATAGTATTTATTTGTGTTAAAATTGAAGAGATTTGTCAGATCAAACTAAGATTCCGAATTCCTCTAAGGAAGGTAAGGAAGGAGCTGATAAGGAAGGAGCTGAGATGAAAGCCAAGCACAGTGATAATGCGTTAATGAATCATTTGCTTTCTGCATTGCCAACGGATGAATTCGAAAAGTTAAAACCAAATTTGGAGCCCGTTTCACTTACACTCGGCCAGGTGATCTATGAATCGGGTGAGATGCTTGAATACGTTTTTTTCCCGACAACGGCAATTATTTCGCTCCTTTACATAATGGAAAACGGATCAACGGCTGAGATCGGGATGACGGGAAATGATGGACTGGTCGGGATTGCACTATTTATGGGCGGCAGCACGACGCCAAATCGGGCAGTCGTTCAGAGTGCGGGTAATGCTTTCAGACTCCGTGCCAAGGCTCTGAGATTTGAGTTTCATGAGAGCGGTGTGTTTCAGAACGTACTTTTGCGTTATACCCAATATTTGATGACGCAGATTTCGCAAACCGCCGTCTGTAATCGTCTTCATTCGGTCGAACAACAGCTCTGCCGGTGGCTGCTCATCAATCACGATCTGCTTCAATCAAATAAACTGATAATGACTCATGATCTGATCGCCAATATGCTCGGCGTGCGTCGCGAAGGTGTTTCGATCGCCGCCGGACATTTGCAAAAAAAGAACCTGATTAAATATGTTCGCGGGACGATAACGATGCTCGACCGCCAAGGATTACAAACTACTGCGTGTGAATGTTATCAGGTGGTTCGCGAAGAATACGACCGACTGCTCGGCACATATATCTCCAAAAACCGCTAACCAACTTAATAATTCAACCAACCTTTGACCATCAACCTTGTTATATTTGTAATTTCACAATGACAAGGTCGGCTCTTGTTAATTTTGTACGTTACAACGTATAAATCCGCTTCCCAATTCGACAGATCTTCGCTTTACAATGCGAATCAGTAGTTGAAAAATACATTTTGGTCGGCGTTTTAGCCTGTTTTAACAGGCTTAAAGACAAAAAGATGAATCTGTTTTCAACTACTGATTCGCATTTACAGATGTTTTCGCATTAATATCGGATTCGACCGGCTGATATTCTTTG
>JANLTD010000733.1:0-3466 GCA_031362765.1 Acidobacteriota bacterium
TATTCCGCTAAAACCCATCACGTAGGCGCAGATGGTTCTGACCTGTCCAAAATCAAGTGGGTTACTTTATTTCCCGTCCGTTAGTAACTATTATTTTTCGGCAAACGATTTGCCGCCAATACCAAGCCGATCGCGATCAGCAAAATAGCCAGATATTCGGTCAGCGTGGAAACGGTGCCAATACCCGTCATCACGTAGCGAATCGTCTTTTCAGCTTCATATCTGGCCGAATCATAAGGAACAAAATCCTGAAATCTCCAATATGCCCAAGTTATCAACCAAAGTATAAACGATACGGCGGTTGCCGCGATTGCAGAAAATCCAAGTGCTTTCATATTAAGTCTCCTTTCTTTCTTTACGATAGGCTTAGGCTCGCTTCTTATTCCCGTACGAGTTTCCTTCGTTGGTTTAGCTCCCGTAGAGCCATCCCAGTTATCCGAATGAATGACTCCTTATTTGTTAAATTCGCTTGATGATACACCTAATTTTGAGGTTTTCACAAGTTTTTTTTGCAAAAATAATCGGTCAGCAGAAAAAATCCTGCTCACCGATTATTACCAGAAGAGTTTCTATGTTCACGGGAAAAGATGATAAAAGCCAAATGGGTTTGGCAGACGCTTTTCCGCTTTCAACATTGGGTTTCTTTCGGCGAAATAAATGTTGAAAACCTAAAAGTTTAAGGGACGTTTTTTTGATAGGTTCGAATAGCAAAAAAACTCGCTATCAAACTAAAAACGAAACCAATGAGTGTTAGTGTCAAGCCAAGAGGTTCAAAAAACGCATAAAATGTATTTTTTGTCCGAATCAAACTTGGGTCTGTCCGAACGACGAATGTCAGAAAAAGTATAAAAATTATGCCGATTGCGCTAACCAGCCGAACAATCCTTAAAAATAATTTAGGCTGTATTTTCTTGAACAAAGAAATCAGAGTAGTTAAGCAACCGATAATGGCAAGTCCAAAAATTATGAAGCCGTAAAACCCAAAGTTACTGCCGGTAAATTCATATCTATCATAAGCTGCAAAACCAACCTCCTGCTCAAAAACGCCCCACGAAAGAAAAAACCCGACAATCCCAAACAAAAAACCAATTAACAAAACAATATGCGCGACCGGCGAGATAGTATATCCGGTTTTGTTGGTTGTTACATTAGCCTCGTGGGCACTCGGACTCATCTAAAACTCCTCCAACAGAAATTGTATTTATACGGTTTACTCTTAAAGTCCGCGCACTCTACAAAAATCTTTGTACAGTAAAGCGTATCAGACCTCTTTATATTCTGAATCAACGTCTTCGGATGAAAGCGCAACGCGGTAATTTTTCGATTGCTTTTGTTTAGTAATCAGCAGATCATCTTTCGTTTTGAGCAGGTCAGCACGATTATAGACGGAAATTTCAAAGTTATAGCCGTGCGTGATCGCGTCTTTCGGACAGGCTTCGACACAAAAACCGCAAAAGATACAGCGTCCGTAATCAATGTTATATACTTTTGCGTAACGCTCGTCGCGCCCGACGCGCTCGGCATACGGCCGGGCATCGTCCTGGGCTTCGATATAGATGCAGTCCGACGGACACGCCGCCGCGCAAAGATAACAGGCGACACATTTTTCTTTGCCGTTTTCGTCAACGTGAAGTAGGTGCATTCCGCGATACCGAGGCTGAACCGTGACCGGAACGTCGGGATACTGCACCGTCCATTTGGCACGCGGAATTTCGGAGATCGTCCGCTTCATTCCCTTCAAAACGGCAACGGTTGATTGAATGACGTCAGTAAAAATATTTGACATACTTACCCTCCGAAGATTGAAAACCCAATTAAACTGCCATAAACGACAATGATTATTATCCAGTATATCAACCAAAGAGCCGTAAAAATTCCGCCGACGATCATTCCGGCGATCGCTAAACCTTTGCCGCCGTATTGATTCGGGTCGTTATTGCAATTCTTCATCCCGAGGTAACCCGTGATCAGAGCCGCCGGACCGGTTGCCCAGCCAATATAGCAACATAAGCTTATTATTCCGAGGACAAGCGAAATAATCGGCAGAGTTTGATTTTGTCCCTGCATCGCCATCGGCGGTTGAAAAGGCGTTTGTGCTCCCAATCCCTGATCTTGCCAGCCGGCAACAGGCGACGGCGGCGGTGTCCAATCATTTTGCTGCAGCGGCTGATTGCCGAACGACGGCTCGTTCATCTGGTTAAACTGTGATTGCGGCGTGCCGAATTGCGGCGACGGCATATCGAATTGCGGCCCACCAAATTGAGTCGGCGGCGGCTCTTCAAACGACGATTTCGGCTGATCAAAAGACGACTGCGGCGCGTCAAAAGGTGATTGCTGCGGCTGACTGAACGGCGCATCGAACGGTGATTTCGGTGCTTCAAAAGGAGACTGCGGAGCATTGAACGGAGATTGCGGTTCGTTAACCGGCGGCGTGTCAAATGATGACTGGGGCGCATCGAACGGCGACGACATGGGCGCATCATTCGGTTTAGCGAACGGCGAATCATTTGAAACAGGTGCCGGATCCGACATTGATGCCTTGCCTACCTCCCAAGAATTTTGAATCATCGTCGCAGCAAGGTCGTCTTCCACGTCGTCTTTGGCGGACAAATTGCCAAAGTTCGGCGGACTCAGATCAGGCTCGTTGAATTTCGGCGGTTCCGGCTGCAGAACCGTCGGGTCGTTTGATAGATCCGGTGTCGGTTCGGGCAGTGGCTCGCTCGGTTGTGAAAAACCGCTGAACGGCGATGACGGCTGTTCGGCGTGAATTTCTTCCTTGATCGCCTCGAATTTCAGCGGTTCAGGTTGCAAGTCTTCCCAAACCGGTTTTTCCGGCGCGGAAATCGGTAATGCGACCATTGTTTTCAACGGGTCAAATTCTTCCGGCAACTGAAGCAGATCGCCGCTGTCTTCTGTTTTGCGCGAACCCGCGACCATCGTCTTAAATGGATCGGACGAAGGAATCGAAGACGCAATATCTTCCTGACGGACGACTGTCGTCTTTAACGGATCCTCGGGCTGAATCTCTTCAACCGCGTCAAGCAAAGGCGTTCCGTCGGTCTGACAAAATCGCATCGAATCAGGAAATTCTTTTTGGCAATTCGGGCATTTTTTCATTTATTTTTCGTCCTATTTATAAAAGTTTCAGAGTTACGGAAAGTTTCAAAACAGTTTCCAGAAAGTCAATTTAATCACAAAATGCCTGCCAATCGCCTCGAACTTTCTGCTAAAGAATCTGTAACTCTGAAACTTTTATACCTTGATGCTCAAACTAATTCAAGTTTGCTAAAGAAATAAGCGATCTCGATTCCCGCATTTTCGTCGGAATCCGAACCGTGAACGGCATTTTCACCGATCGAACCCGCAAAATCCTTGCGCAAAGTTCCCTCGGCCGCTTCCGCCGGATTGGTCGCGCCCATCAGATCGCGCCACGCTTTGACCGCATTTTCCTTTTCCAATGCTAACA
>JANLTD010000753.1:0-6155 GCA_031362765.1 Acidobacteriota bacterium
ATGGGCGGCGAAGCGGGGCGCTAACACCCGCGACGCGGGCTGAAAAAATGTAATTGCGTAATATCAGTTTTAAGTCAGACAGTCCAATATATTTCAGTTTGCCATTTGCTTTGGGATAATTACAAATTAAATAAAATCGGACTTTCAATTGCATATCTTCATCATTTCAAACGATGTAATGAGAAGTTCGCAAAAAAATCAAAAACTGTCCGAAGTATTGATAATTAATCAATGGCAACAGGCTTCAGGTCATTGATTCACCCATAAGAATCAATTTCAAATAGTCAACCAACGACGCGAGCCCGGACTTTTTATCAATGCCCGCAGAATATTGGTCGTCGGCAACGAATGAACTTCTGGCGGAAAGTTCTTTGACGCGGTTAAAATCGGCAAAGGCTTCTGTGTGGTTGCCGATCTTAAAATACAATCTGGCGCGTTCATTATAAAAAGTTGTATTTTTCGGACTAAGTGCGATGGCTTCGGTCAAATCTTTGACGGCTTGATCGTTGACTCCATTTTTTGCCAAGGCTTTGGCTCTCCGATAAAAATTCCAAGCCAATTCGGGATTGGTTTTTATTCCCAGCGTAAAATCTTTAATCGCGGCTTCATAATCTTGTTTATCGTAATAGAGATTCCCGCGGCTTGTATAAACCCAGCTAAAATGCCGATTGATGCGACAAATATGCGTGTAATAGCTGAGTGCCTTTTCTATTTCGCCGCGTGAAGCGTGAATGTCGCCCAAAATCAAAGCAGCTTCGAGATTGTTTGGATTGTTGTGAATAGCTTTTAACAATTCGGATTCGGCTTCCACCGTCCAGAGTTTTAAGCGGTAAATAATTCCGCGAATGAGATACGCAAAATCGTTTTTTGAGTTAATTTTAATCGCTTTCTGGCAATCAAGCGCGGCTTTCTCGTAATCTTTTTTCATGAGTAAAGCCATTGCCCGGCGTGAATAAAATAAATCCAAAACCTCGTTCGAAGCGATTTTTTCATCATAAAAAGCAATTGCCGATTCAAAATCGCCGAGCAGTAAAAATCGTTCTCCATCTGAGATTGCGGAAAGCAATTCAGCCTCGTTAAATCGTTGTTGATGAAAGTCGTCTTTCGAAGAAACGATTTCATCAACCGGATTTTGATCATTAAAATTAATCAGCACCTCGGTGACAGCATCACCCGGTTTTTCTATTGGCTTGTTAACCGGTTCTTCTGCTTTGACCTTGAAAAATGGAGCGTGAAAACGATTGCCGAATTCGAGTGCGGAAGTATGCCGATTTACCTGATTTAACGATAAAGCCCTGACTATTTCCTGGCTGGCTTCTTTCGGCAAATCCGGATTTACGCGGCGCGGCGGTAACATCTGCTCCTGTATATTCTTTAATTCGTCAAAATTACGAGCTTTGGAAAGCGGATTTATGCCGGCGACCATTTCATATGCAATCAGACCAAGTGCGTAAATATCATCAGCGCGGTCATCAGGTTCGTGCTGCAAGCGATTTGGCGAGAGATAAAATGGTGTCCCGACCTGATAGCGTGTATTGATGCCGGTGGCGAAAAAAGAATTGCCGATGCGGGCAATTCCAAAATCAATTATTTTGATGCTTTCTTCGGGTTCACCGGGGCGCTCTATCATAATATTATCCGGCTTGAGGTCGCGGTGAAAAATTTGCTGACTGTGGGCATAGTCAACTGCTTGGGCAATTTGCAAAAAGAATTTGGCGGCGCGTGGCAGATCACAAGGCAATTCTCTCATAATATTACTGAGCGGTTTGCCTTCGACATATTCTAGAATGACAAAAGGATAATGATTTTCATATTCGCCGTGATTAAGCAGTTTGACAATGTTCGGATGATTCAAACGCGCCAGCGATTCAGCTTCCTGTTTGAATTTTTTGATGATCCATTCATCCTCTAAAAGTTTGGCGATCGGAGTTTTGATAATGACATAGTTTTCGTTCTGCCACTGGTCTTTGGCAAAATAGACATGGCTCATCGCGCCGGCATCAATTTCTTTTTCGATACGGTATCGGTCCTGCAAAATTGCGCCGATGGGGAAACCTTCACCTCTACTTTCCATTTTCTAATTATCCGTGAAACAAATATCTATTGACTTCCTTTGTTGTTTCCGATGACTATCTTACCGACGCGACGGGTACCTAAAATAATGCCGCCTTTACCATAACTTTGCCACCAATTTTTGAGATCTTTCGGACGGTCTTCACGTTTCAACTGCAAACCGATTGAAAGCAGTTTGCGCCAATTTTCAGGAACCTCGGTCGGTATCCAACTGTCAATTGTCATGGCACGTTGGAGCGAAGGCGGCGGAAGTTTTCCGGTCAGCATTTCATAGATCATCATCGAAAGTTCAAACAAATCGCTTTCCGGTCCGAAATTGCTTTCAGTAATAAGTTCAAGCGGTGTGTAAAGTTGTTTGAAGGCAAAGGTCGAGTGAATGACCTTGAAAGTCTGTTTTGCCGCGCCGAAATCAATCAGTACAACTCTTCCGTTTGGGTCTATCATTATATTGTCGGGGCTGATGTCGAGATGACAAATTTTGCGTTTGTGAACCTCGACCAGCGCGGCAACGATCTGTCCGACGATATCTTCAACCTGTTTGAGCGGAAGTCTTTTGTCAAGACTCGCGTCCAAAATCTCACGCAGAGTTCGGCCTTCAATCAGCTCCATCACAATATACGCCGTATTATTGAACCGAAAAAGATCGTGAACGCGGACAACATTCGGATGCGTCAAATCATAAAGCGTCCGACCCTCTTTCATAAACCGGTCTAACGCCTTGAAGTAATCGTTCTGCTGCGGCATATCAATCGAAATCAGAAGCGCCGCCCCATCGCGCACAACCGATTGATGCGGGAAAAATTCCTTGATCGCAACCGGACGGTCAAATGCAATATGATGAGAATGATAGGTAATCCCGAAACCGCCGCGTCCCAAAGGATAATTGAGACGATATTTGCCGTTTTCCAGGATTGTCCCGCTCGGCAGCATATCGCGCATTAACGGCGGCAAGAAGGTCTTACAACGCGGACAAGTCTCCTCACCGTCTTCTATCCCATCATATTTGCATCTCAAACAGCGCATTCATTACTCCTAAACACCGATAAGTAATTGGTCTTATCATTTATATTCCATACGAACAATGGCACTTTGCCCCCCCACAATCCAGCAATATTTATCGTCAATATACATCGCATAAAAATTTGGCAGTCCCGGGAACAAAGGTTTGTTTTGTTCATTAACCAATTTGATTTTCTCCCAAGTTGCCCCTCCATCCGTAGTATAAAGAATCGTTCCTGTATCTCCGACAATCCATCCGTTTCTTTTATTTTCGGCAAATTTTACACTCCACAATCGCAGACTTTGTCCCGCCAACGGATTTTCCGTTAAATTTTGCCATTCCAGTTTGTTTTTTTCAAACACTTTTGTGTTTACAACAGTAGTTGACGTTGTCGTATTAGTTACAATTACCGATGGGAGTTTATCTTTAACACCTTCAATTACTTTTTCAGGAAAATTTTTTTGTTCACTTTTTGATTTTTTTGAATTTTTGTTTTTATCGGGATTATTTTTCTTATTATCATCATTATTATCCTGGTTTGGGTTCTGTTCGTCGCTCCCATCATCCGAATTACTTTTACTCAAGTGTAAAATCGCACCTCCAAACCCTACTGCCCAAACATTTTTGCTGTCAATGGCATAGACACTTAATAGCGGATTTTCGGTATTAGATTTCTGTTCTTCCCATTCCTCGCCACCATTTTTAGTATGCCAAATTGTTCCATTTGCTCCGACAAGCCACCCATTTTCATCAACAAAATCAATTCCTGTCAATTGCGATGATATTTTGCTGTTTTGAACAGCGACGGGTAGCACAGGAGTCTTCCAATCTTTGGGATTTTTTACAAAATCATGATTACAGATTAATAATCCGCCATCAACAACATCTTTACCTTTCTCTTTCCTGAGATTTACGCCTACTACACAAGCGCTGTTAGAACTGGAAAAGCCCATACTCCAAAAATCGGCTATTGGATCGACAAGTTTTCTGACTGCTTCTTTTGTATAATATCCAGACCATGCGTATTTTTTCGGTGTAAAAATCGAATTTCCCTTTAATACATAGCCGGCTTCGGAAGGAAGAAAAAGAATTTGTCTGATCGGGAATTTTTCTTGATTCAATGGAATGTTTGTAGGACTTTGGAAATTGTAGCCTTTTTCAGGAATCTCGATAATTTTGAATATTCCAATTCTGTCTCCTATAAACAATTGATTATCTATTTTTGAAACCGCGAGTAAATCGGCTTCACCTGGAGTGGGAAGTTTTATTACATCCAATTTGCTACCTTCTATTCGAGAACGATTAATATTGTCTTCCCGCTGCCCGAAAACTACGACAGCATTTATGAAAATAATAAAAACCACAAATATAATATTTCTTTCTAAAATGATTCTTTGTCTTTTCATTTGATTTTCTCCTTCTAACTGCTTTACTTAGTATTGCGATAAATAAGATTTGTTGAGCCGATTTGAAGTCGGTCGCCGTTGACGAGCGGACTCGAATGCGTCAAACGTCTGCCGTTCAGATAGGTTGTCTGATGCTTGGCGGCTTCGGGCGTAATTGTTATTGTCGGCGAGCCGTTGGTGTAGCTTATTTCGGCGTGATGAGAGAGAATTTCATTGTCGCCGGGCAAATAGACGTTCGAAGTCCAGTCGTCGCTTCCGATGATTCCGGCCTTAAATGTGCCCAGATTTTTGTCAACATATTTGGTGATATCGTATTTGCTTCCGGCAAGTTTTCCGTCTAAAACTTCCATCCACGCGCTTTTTAAGGCGGAAGTAACAAAGGCGACCGATGCACTGACCGCCGCACCGAGAAGCGTAAAACTGACCGCCGAAAAGAAATGATAGTTAAATTGACCATCCTTTAGATTGGTTATAGGGTTAATGGCACGATTAATTTCAAATATGATACCGCCCAACAGCCCGCCTAACATTCCGCCCAAAACGCCTTTCCAAGCCTGCGTTCCTTTACCGATGCCTTCGCCCAAACCGATAAAACCGCCGAATAAAACCCAACAAAAACTACCGATTAGAAAAGTCAGCAATGATTTGTTTCCGCTTGATGATTTGGCCTGCGTCGCCGCGCTGGTCAGCGATTGATAAAGCCAATCTATCAAAGGCAGAGAAACCGCGCCGGCGATTGCGCCGAGCAAAAAACCGATGGCGCCGAATTTGACGAATCTTTGCCAGGAGCGATTAGAAATACCGTCGTAGGCAGAAACCGCGACACCGATAATTGCGCCGAGCGTGGCGCCGAAAAAAACATAATAAGCAATGCCTTTGCCAAGAGTTTCAGCCGCAAAATCTTCGCCGATATTGTTTCCCAAAATCGTGCTCAGATACCAACCGCTCAGACCGCCGATCGCGCCGATGATAAAATAATAATAAATTCTGACGTTGTCTTTCATTCGTTTTCCTAAACCTGCACGTTATGTTTCGTCAAAACCTGCGCCGGAATTTGGTAGCGGCTTTCGCAACGGCGGTTCATACATTGAAATTTATTTTCTGCCCAACACGCCAAATGGTGCGGCGTTTGGCATTGTGGACAGACAATCAGCGTATCGCCTTCGCCAAAAGCAAAACGTTTGCCCCAACTTCCGCTTTCGTTCGGACATTGAGTTCCGATCAGCGGCGAACCGCGATATATTTGGACAATTGCTTCATTAACTCTACGCACTTCGGCAGCCGCCGCAATTTTATTGAAAATACCCGGAATCAGCGAAAGAATACCGAGCGGAATAAGCATCAGAAGATAGATCAGCGAGATATTTCCATAGCTCAAATTTCTTTCGGCAGATGATGGAAGAAACGGTGAAACTCTCGCTTTTTCAAAAATCGGTCTGCCGTCTTTGACCGTGTATGGATAGGCGGTTTCCTGTTTCCAATTCTTTTTGCCGTCCGTAATATTAAATTTAAGCAACATTTCACCGTTATTTTTACTGTTCTTCGGCAAATCAAAAACTAATGCATATGAAAATTTTAAAGCCTTTTTGATGTCGGCAAGCTGTCCTTTGAGTTTGTCGGCAATCAGATTTTTTGCTTTGTCTTTATCGCCTTTGGCTTCCTTTTCAATTTCCGGC
>JANLTD010000764.1:0-3118 GCA_031362765.1 Acidobacteriota bacterium
AAAGAACAAGCCGAACTTTACCGGATCGTCTATAACGCGCAAGGATCCGCCGCCGAACAGATGAAACCCGGCAATAAATTCAGCGATCCCAATACCGCCTCGCGCAAAACAGTTGAAGAAGGACTGGCAAAACTCGGGTTGATCACTGCGGTCGGCGCATTTATTCCCGGCACGGAAAAAGAAATTCCCGATGGCCAGGGCGGCAACAAAACGGTTGGTATGCCGCAATCGTTTTTGTGGTATATGCACGGTTTGGGGCATTGGCTCGGAATGAATGTTCACGATGTCGGCGGCGGCGGTTCGACTGTTTTCAAACCCGGAATGATGATGACCAATGAACCCGGAATTTATATCCGCGAAGATGCGCTCGACTATTTTGATCTGTCAAAACCGGAAGTCAAAGCGTTTATCGAAAAGATCCGTCCCGCCTATGAAAAATACAAAAATATCGGCGTTCGCATCGAAGACGATATGCTGATCACCGAAACGGGCGTGGAATGGATGTCAAAAGCACTGCCGCGCAAATTGGAAGATGTCGAAGCCTTTATGTCGAAGGCTAAAAAGGAATTTCGATCATTGGCAGAATGATAACGACCGTGTATGGACAATGGACTCAAAAATGCGAAAAACTAAAACATTTGGATTTCTTCTGTTATTTATTGCGTTAACGCAAATAGCTCAGGCGCAACAGCTGCAAACTCTTTCCATACCGCCCGATTCGCCCCGTTGGGAATTACAGGCGGAAGCAAAACCAGCCGAATATTTAGGGCGCAAGAGCCTTTACCTGAACGGCGGAGCGGCAACTGTCAAAGATTTTGAGATGCGCGACGGCGTGATTGATGTTGATGTAGCAACTCCGGCCAATCGCGGATTTTTCGGGATTCAGTTCCGGATTGACAACGACGGCAACAACGCCGAATGGATTTATCTTCGCCAACATAAATCAGGGCTTGCCGATGCGATGCAATATACGCCGGTCCTTAACACCGGACTTAATTGGCAGCTTTACAGCGGTGCCGGCTTTATTGGCGCCGTTGATATTCCGAAAGAGGTTTGGTTTCATCTGCGTCTGGAAGTAACTGGCGCACAGGCAAAATTCTACGTCAAGGATATGGAAAAGCCCGCGCTGGTCATCAACGATTTGAAAAGCGATGTGCAGAAAGGGCAGATAGCACTCGCAGTTTTGACGGGCGCGACTTATTTCTCCAACTTCGAGGTGCGCGAAACTTCGCCCGTGACTTGGGAACGCCGTCCACCGCCGATGCCTGCCGGAACTTTGACCAAGTGGAATTTGTCGCCGTCCTTTGACGCACTGACGCGCAAACTAGAACAACCGCTCTCGCCGGCGGAGATCAAAACCATTCAATGGCAGGAAGTTGAAGCGGAATCGCCCGGATTTGTCGCCATCAACCGTTATCGTGAAAGTCCGCATCCGCGAGTGACATTTGCCAACGACTTTTCAAAGCGTTTAGACCCGCAAACGGGGATCAAGGTCGTCTATGCCCGCACCAATATCAAATCCGACCGCGACCGGATCAAAAAACTCTACATCGGTTACAGCGATGATGTCAGCGTTTTTCTAAACGGCAAAATTCTCTATCGCGGACGCAGCGCGCAGAATTTCCGCGACCCCGGATTTTTGGGGATTATGGACGCTGAGAATGATGCGATCTACATTCGGTTGAAGAAAGGCGACAACGAACTGATGCTTGCCGTTAGCGAACTCGGCGGCGGTTGGGGGTTTATTTGCCGTTTGGCGGAAATAGAAAGCTAAGCTGAAAACGACAAGATGTTGCCAGTCAAACTAAAAAATCTAATTCAAGCAATTCGGGAAAAACTTGCCGTTTGTCTGGTTCTGTTCGTTCTGTTTATTTCCGCTAACGCTCAGCATCAACACCAAAACGAAGAGTATGCGCCCGCCCTCGATGTTGCGTCGCTCCCGCCTCCGCCTTTGATGACCGGAATCGGAACGAGTCAAATAAAAATCACGACAAGGAACGAATTGGCGCAGAAATATTTTAATCAAGGCTTAAATCTGCTCCACGCTTTTTGGGATGTCGAATCGTATCGCGCTTTTCGCGAAGCCGTCCGCAACGATGAAAATTGTGCGCTTTGTTATTGGGGAATTTACAACGCGCTCGGACAAAACTCGCAGGAAATGTCCGACGAAAGAAATGCCGCCTTGAAAAAAGCAGTTGAACTGATGCCATCCGCATCAGACCACGAAAAATATTACATCTCCGCCATTTCCCTGCTTGCCGAACCGGGAAAGGGCCGCGCCGCGTGGATCAGCGAAATGGAGGCATTGATTGATAAATATCCCGAAGATGTCGAAGCCAAACTGATTTTGGCAAACACGCTTTCGACTCCTGCGGGAAGCTATTTGCCTGACGGCAGACCGCGCGACGGGAAAATTTACGGGCAGATGATTCTGCGAAATTTGCTCGTTACGCATCCGAATCTTTTGGCGGTTCATCATTATTGGATTCACGCCGTCGAAAACGGTTTGCGCCCCGAAGAAGCATTGCCGAGCTGCGAGAAAATCGAAAAACTCGCGCCGAATGCCGGTCATCTGCTCCATATGCCGGGACATATTTATTACCGTCTGGGAATGTATGAAAAGGCTCGCAAATCGTTTCTTGCCTCGCTTGAATTTGACCTCAAATATATGAAAGAGCAGAACATTCACCCGATAAACAATTGGAATTACACGCATAATCTCGATTATCTGGTCGCCAATTCTGCCGAAGAAGGTCGCTATCGTGAAGCCGCCGAATACGCCAAAATGCTGGCGGATGTGCCTTCGGATGAAAAACGTTTGAAAGCAACCGGACTCGGTTATTTGCTCTATGGCGGTTACACGGCGTTGACTCGCCTTCAGATGCGTTTCGGAATGTGGGACGAAGCGATCAAAGATTTGCAAACTTCAAATAATCCGCCGCAAACTCTTTCGGAAAAATATCAAGCCGGAATTTTGAGCTATCTGAAAGGAATGAGCGCGGTTGAAAAAGGCAATGGCGAAAGCAATCACTGAAATCAGAATCACGCTCGTTCTGGAGACAAACAGAAGTTCGGAAGAGCTCGCTTGTCGATTCATCAAGCGTTTATAAAAATCTTC
>JANLTD010000771.1:0-2464 GCA_031362765.1 Acidobacteriota bacterium
CAAGATTTTGTCTGAGATGAGGCATTGGAACTTGGAACTTGAAACTTGGAACTTGGAACTTAAAGTGAAAAAACGCGAAATCCGCAAAATTTTAATTGCAAATCGCGGTGAAATTGCTTGCCGGATAATCTGGACGTGCAAGGAAATGGGCATCAAAACGGTTGCCGTTCATTCCGAAGCCGATCGCGATGCACTTCACGTTCGCTTTGCCGACGAAGCTATCTGTATCGGTCCCGCGCCGTCGGCCCAAAGCTATTTGAACATTCCCGCAATCATCAGCGCGGCGGAAATCACAAATGTTGACGCGATTCATCCGGGTTACGGCTTTTTGGCCGAATCGGAAACGTTCGCGAAAATTTGCGAAGACTGTAACATCAAATTTATCGGACCGCGGGCCGAAGTTATTGGAATGATGGGCGATAAGGTCGAAGCCCGACGGACGATGAAAGCGGCCGGAGTTCCGATTCTGCCCGGTTCGCCGGAACCGATCGAAGATGCCGACGAAGCGATCAGAATTGCCAGGGAAATCGGTTTTCCGGTCATCATCAAAGCGGCGGCCGGCGGCGGCGGACGCGGAATGCGAATTGTGCGTCAGGAGGAAGATTTGGCAACAAATCTCGAACTGGCGCAAACCGAGGCACTTGCCGCGTTTAAGAACGGTTCGGTTTATATCGAAAGATATATCGAACGCCCGCGCCACATCGAAATACAGGTTTTGGCCGATGAACACGGCAACGTGATCCATCTCGGAGAGCGCGAATGCTCGATTCAACGGCGGCATCAAAAGCTGTTGGAAGAAGCTCCATCGCCCGTCATTACGCCGGAACAGCGCGAACATATGGGTGCGGTCGCCGTTAAGGCGTGTCAGGAAATCGGTTATTCAAGTGCGGGAACTTTTGAGTTTTTGCTTGACGAAGACGGTTCGTTTTACTTTATGGAAATGAACACGCGCATTCAGGTCGAGCATCCCGTCACGGAAATGATCACGGTGATTGATATCGTCCGAAATCAGATTTTGGTTGCCGAAGGCAAAGATCTCGGGTATGTGCAATCGGATGTACAGATTTTCGGACATGCGATCGAATGCCGAATCAATGCCGAAGATCCCGTAAAATTTACCCCTTCGCCCGGCCGCATTACGGCATTGAATCTGCCGGGCGGTCCGGGTGTCCGGATTGACACGGCAGTTTATCCGGGTTATGTTGTTCCGCCGTATTACGATTCGATGATCGCCAAACTGATTGTTCACGCGCGGACCCGCGAAACGGCGATCGCCCGAATGCGCCGCGCGCTTGAAGCAATGGTTGTCGAAGGCATCAAAACGACGATTCCGCTTCACTTAAAGATCATGAATGACGAAAAATTTCAGAAAGGAGATTTTTCGACGAAGTTTATGGAAGATTTCAAGCATTAGCCGCCCGATTGATTATTGGTGGCTGGTTGTGTTAATTTGTTAAAGACTATTAACGGATAAAATTAAGAGTTAAATAAAATTTTTGTGGTTACCGTTTTAATTAACGGAGTTACTGCGAACAATAGGAGAGACTATTTTTAGTAATTAAAATATATGGCAACTGCTACGGAATTAAAAGAAAAGATCGTTGGTGATTATAAAACACACGGTTCGGATACGGGTTCATCACAAGTGCAGATCGCGCTTTTGACACAGCGCATCAATGAATTGACGCTGCATTTCAGAATTCATAAAAAAGATAATAATTCCCGCCGAGGGTTATTAAAACTGGTCTCGCGCAGACGTAAACTGCTTGATTATCTCAAGCGCAGAGATATTAACGAATATCACATCATCATTGGGAAATTAGGATTGAGAAGATAGTAAAGAGCGGAGAGTCGAGAGTCCGAGGACTTTTACGCTTCACTCTCCACTTTTCATTATCTACTCGCAGAAATTGACTTCTTCGAGTCATTGTAGAACAAGTTCTCTCGGAGAATTTGCAAAAGGTTGCTGAACGTGACAGCGTAAATTACCTTTCGCAGAAGAGAACAGTCGTTGAATAAAAAAATTCAAAGGCGGCAGGCAGCTTCACGGCATAGCACCTGTCGCTTTTTGTTTATGAGGAATTACAAATGGCAAATAGAAAATATTTGAAAGAATCAATCAAACTCGGTAATGGAGAATTAACGGTTGAAACCGGGAAAGTTGCAAAACAAGCCGATGGCGCAGTCGTTATCAAGTTCGGCGATACAATGATATTGGTAACCGCCGTCAGCGGACGGACCGCACGAGAAGGACTCGATTTCTTTCCGCTCACCGTCGAATACCGCGAATCCACTTATTCAGCCGGACGAATTCCGGGAAATTATTTCCGCCGCGAAGGCCGTCCGGGCGAAAAAGAAACTTTAACCTGTCGTTTGATTGACCGTCCTGTGCGTCCGCTCTTCCCGGATGGCTATCGTTTTGAAAAACAAATTATCTGCACGGTTATTTACGCGGATACTGAAA
>JANLTD010000781.1:0-2257 GCA_031362765.1 Acidobacteriota bacterium
AGTTAGAGTTAATTGAAAACAAGAAGGTTGTAAAAAATAACCGAACAACCTTTCTAACAGGAACGTAATCAAAGGTGTTGCTTGCCGATGTTTGACAGGCTCTGGTAAAGAGGAATAATTATGGCAACTTATAAAGACCCGGTAAAATGTTTCGCGCCGCTTGAGGTGGTCGAAAGATTGCTCGAAATCCGTGCGGAATTGGGTTATACAGAGGTTGTTTATCTGGATAGCTCGATTGAATTAGTTCAGTTTTTCGATGCTTTCGGCTTTGATGTCTTTGCTTTGTCAACGTCAACCGAAAAACTAAATTACGGTGATTATCAAGCACCAATTGTGCCGGGCGGAGACGCTCTGCACTGTTCGCTGACCGGACACTGAGATGGATTTCGGATTGTGGATGTCGGATTGCGGATTTTTTATAATCGAATGGTTCGATTGACGATGACATTTACATATTATATTCAGCAATATAAATAAAGTTCTACAATTTCCAACAACAACTGAATAGGAACGCCCTTTTTGAGGGATGAAGGATGAGGGATGAGGGATGAATTAAATCATTTTTCATCCCTCATTCTTCATTTTTCATCCTTCATCCTTCATCCCTCATCCCTCATCCCTTTAAAGGGCTTTGACGATGAACAGCGTTCCGTCGTCGTCCAGAAATTTGCGTTCAGTAAAATCGGCGACGGCTTTGCGGATGAAATCAATCATTTCTTTCGCACTCAAATGAATTCCCGCCAGAACGCTTTCGACAAGTCTTTCTTTACCAAATTCTTCGCCGTCTTCGCGGGCGGCCTCGGTAATTCCGTCGGTGTATAAAACCAGCACCTGATCTTTCTCAAACTTTATAAAATGCTGGTGATAACGCATATCGGGGAACATTCCGAGCGGCAGATCGCCATAATCTACAAACCGATGTTCGCCGTCCGGCTTGATCAACAGCGGCGGATTATGTCCGGCGTTCGAAAAAACGAAGGTTTTGTTGGTTGCGTCCAGACTTCCATAGATCGCCGTGATAAATTGATGCGATTCGATCGAATCCCACAAAAGATTGCTGACTTTCGAGAGCGCAATGTTCGGCGCATAGCCAATTTGGACAGCCAATCTCAGCGATGCCCGCAAAAATGCGGTCAGAAGCGCGGCGGGAATTCCCTTGCCGACGGCATCCGCCACGACAATTCCGATCTGGTCGTCAACAATTCGGACCCAATCATAATAATCGCCCGAAACTTCTTCGGTCGGGAAAATATACGCGCTGATGTCGAAATCTTTTATTCGCGGGTCGTGGCTCGGTAAAAGTTCGAGCTGCACGCGCCGCGCGATTTCGAGCTGTGCCTCAAGGCGTTTTTTCTCGACAACCTGTTCGTAAAGCTCGGCCTTTTCGATGATGATGGCAACCTGCGAAGCAAGGAGCAGCAATGTTTCCAGATCGTCTTCGGTATATGAATTGAGCGCATCGCTTTCGAGGTCGAAAACACCGATCACTTTATCGTTTGAAACGATCGGCGCGACCATTTCCGAGCGCGTCTGTTTGCGAGCGTGAAAATATCGGGAATCTTCGTGAACATCGGGCGAGATCAAAGGTTTTCCGGTTTGTGCAACATATCCGATAAAGCCTTCGCCCATCTTGATTCGCGGTTCGACAAGCGCGAACGGAATTTTGTAGCCACGCAGAGTTTTGGACTTAAAGATATACGGACTTTCATCGCTCTTATCGTATTCGATCAGATAAATTCCCGCCGCATCATAATGAATCAGCGAACCGAGTGTGTCCATCACGAGCGTTAAAACCTCGTCCAAATCAAGCGAACTACTGATCTTTTTGGTGATATCGAGAAGCATCCGCAACTTATCAACAGTTGAAAGATGATGGTCAGGCTGAGAACTTTTTTTATTAGGATCGGTCATTTGCGTTGTAACTGGTGAATTTTAAACGGTAACAGAATTAGATTCAACACCTCTTTTACGATTCACTGCCGACCAATACTGATTTTTTGTAATCGTCCCAGAGACGTGAAACCTTCATTCGATATTCGACGAGGTCGCGGCTGACGTTAAAATGCCGCGCAATCTGGCGGGAAGTTTTTCCCTGCAAGACAAAACGGCACAAAGCAGAATAAGGTACGAGCGCCGCCGCGCCGACCGAATAGGCTTCTTCCTCAATTTCGGCGTGATAATCGCGGGCAATCACTTTTCCCTCTTTGGTAACATTTGTGATTGCCAGCCGTGACGGTTTATGACCGAGAAAAACGTG
>JANLTD010000834.1:0-4102 GCA_031362765.1 Acidobacteriota bacterium
TGCTCGAATCGGGCATCGGACGCGCGCACAATATTGCGATTTCGACGCTGGCAGGCTACACGCTGCCGGGCGATGTTTCAGCGAGCAAAAGATACTGGCACGAAGACATTATCGAACCTGCCGTCGAAGTTTCAGCAAAAGGCACGATCATCGCGCCTGAAAAAGCCGGAATCGGTTTTGAAATAAAACAAGATCTGATTGAAAAATTTGCAGTACGAAAAGCGGTTGTAAAATTCTAGGTTTCAAATTAAAAAAATTCGTGTTTAATTATGTTCATTTGTGGATAATTTTGCTTTTCGCTTTACCAATTTCCGCGCAGACGGTTTCGGGAATTGTGACCGATTCAAAAAGTGCGCCGATTCAAAACGCGGAAGTTGCTTTATTCGATCAAACGAAAAAAATCGCGCAAACGGCGACCGACGCAGACGGCAAATTCGCGGTTGATCTACAGAACACGCAAAATTCACTTCTTCTCGTTAAAGCAAATGGTTTCGCAAGCATTTCAAAAGTCTTGCCGAAAGGTTTTAATGCAAATCTAAACATAATTTTAGAACCGCAAACTTTGCGCGAAGATGTAACCATTTCAATTACCCGCAGCGAATTGCGTCTTTCGGAAACTCCGGCGAGCATTGTCGTGTTAGATCGAGAGACTTTAGAAACGACCGCCGCGCAGACGCTTGACGATTCTTTGCGGCAAATCGCCGGCTTTACTTTGTTTCGGCGAAGTTCGAGCAAGACCGCGAACCCGACAACACAAGGCGCAAATCTGCGCGGACTTGCCGGCAGCGGCGCTTCGCGAACATCGGTTTTGTTTGATGGATTGTCTTTGAATGACGCTTTTGGCGGCTGGACTTTTTGGTCAAGAGTTCCGCAGATCGCCGTTCGGCAGGCGGAAGTTCTGCGCGGCGGCGCAAGTGCATTTTACGGCGACCAGGGATTGAGCGGCGCGGTCAATCTGCGGACAGAATCTTTTGATGAAAAACCGATTTTCCGCTTTCAAACTTCCGCCGGAACACAAAATACATTTGACGGAAGCCTTTTTACGGCGCACGGAAAACGCGGCTGGAATTTCGCGCTCGCGTTGGAAACTTTTCAGACGGCGGGTTATATTCCGACCGCTGAAAATGAGCGCGGTTTGATTGATACAGAGGCAAACAGCCGTCACAATAACGGATTTTTGACAATCGAGAAAAGATTTTCACCGCAGAGACGCGGAGGCGCGGAGAATTTGTCAGAACCGCGAGCGGTAGCGACCGGTTTAATCTTCGGCATTTCAAAACTTTTCCTCAAAACTAATATTTTCAGCGAACGGCGCGATAATGGGACGAGTCTGTCGAACAATCGCACATATTTTCGGCAACTCGCGCTCGGCGCGGATTTTTCGGGCGAAAAAACGGGAACTCTTCAACTTCGCATTTTTATCGAAAAACAAATTTATGACCAGACGTTTTCGGCAATTTCCAACAACCGAAATACCGAAACGCTTTCACGGATTCAGCGTGTTCCGTCACAAGCATTTGGCGCAAATCTTTTTTACACAAAAGTTTTCGGGGCGAATCATGTTGTTTCGGCGTCAGGCGAATTTCGCCAAGTGCGCGGATTCAGCGACGAAACCGTTTTTGCAAACAGCCGCCCGACTGCGCTCGCCGGTGCGGGCGGAAATCAGCAAACATTTTCCGTTTTCGCGCAAGATGTTTGGCGTATTTCAAGGAAATTGAATTTGAATTTCGGCGGGCGTTTCGACACTTGGGAAAATAAAAACGCGCTTTCCACGACGAGAAATCTGACAATTAATCAAACGACTGTGACGAATTTTCCCGACCGGCGTGAAAACGCCGTTAGCCCGCGAATCGCCGCGCTTTACCAGATCAACCAAAACTTTTCGTTTGTTGCCTCTTACGCCAAATCATTTCGTGCACCGACTTTGAACGAACTTTACCGCGCTTTTCGTGTCGGAAATGTTTTGACGCAGGCAAATGCAAACTTAAAAAGCGAACGCGCCGACACTTTTGAAACGGGACTAAATTTCGTCGGTTTTAAACGCAAATTAAGCTTGCGCGGAAATTTTTTTGCTTCGGAAGTTTTGCGCCCCGCGGTTTCGATAACCTTGACGACCACGCCGGGTTTGATAACCAGACAAAGGCAAAACGTCGGCAAAACCCGTTCCCGAGGTTTTGAATTGGACGCGGAATTTGTGCCGGTCACGCGGGTTAAACTTTCGGCAAGTTATTTGTTCACCGATTCGCGGGTTGCCGATTTTCCCGCAAATCCGCTTTTGATCCAAAAATTTCTGCCGCAGGTCGCGCGTCAGCAATTAACTTTTCAAACCGTTTATCGCCCGACCGCCAAACTCACATTTTCATTGCAGAGCCGATTTTCCGCCGCCCAATTTGAAGACGATCTGAATACGTTGAAACTTCGCTCCTTTTCAACCTCCGACATATTCGCGTCATATAAATTAAAACGATTCGAGATTTTTACGGCAATCGAAAATATTCTCGACACGGCTTACGACATCGGTTTAACGCCGAACCTTACGGTCGCCGCGCCGCGTTTCGTTCGGGTCGGTTTGCGGTTTGACTGGGGAAACAAATAGAATTGAGGTTTTGAAAAAACAGTTTGCCCACGAAATACACGAAAGATACGAAAAAAAGAAAAATTGTTTTGATTTATTTTCGTTTGTTTCGTGTATTTCGTGGGCAAATGTAAAAAAATATGAGCAATCAAGAACCCAATAAGATCATCTTTTCGATGGTCAAACTAAGCAAGTTTTACGATAAGAAACCTGTTCTCAAAGACATTTATTTATCATTTTTTTACGGCGCGAAGATCGGCGTGCTCGGACTTAACGGTTCGGGAAAATCATCGCTTCTTCGCATTATTGCGGGAACCGACAAGGATTTTAACGGCGAGGTCGTTTTCTCGAAAGGCTATTCGGTCGGTTATTTGGAACAGGAGCCGAAATTGGATGAATCGAAAACGGTTAAGGCAATCGTCGAAGAAGCCGTCCAATCAACGGTTGATCTCTTAAAGGAATTCGAAGAGATCAATCTGAAATTTGCCGAACCGATGACCGATGACGAGATGAATGCGCTGATCGAACATCAGGGCGAAGTTCAGGAAAAACTCGATCACGCCGATGCGTGGAATTTGGATTCGCGGCTTGAGATGGCGATGGACGCGCTGCGCTGTCCGCCGCCGGAAACGGAAATTAAAAACTTGAGCGGCGGCGAGAAACGTCGTGTCGCGCTTTGTCGTTTGTTGCTGCAAAAGCCTGATATTTTATTGCTCGACGAACCGACGAACCATTTGGACGCGGAAACCGTCGCGTGGCTCGAACAGCATTTGCAAAAGTATGAAGGTACGATCATCGCCGTCACGCACGATCGTTATTTTCTCGACAATATCGCGGGCTGGATTCTTGAATTAGACCGCGGCGAAGGCATTCCATATCAGGGAAATTATTCGTCGTGGCTTGAGCAAAAATCGCAGCGTTTGTCGCAGGAACAAAAAGGCGAAGACAAGCGCGCAAAGACCTTGGAACGCGAACTTGAATGGATTCGGATGTCGCCGAAAGGCCGCCACGCAAAATCGAAAGCCCGCATTAACGATTATGAAAAGCTCGTTGCGGAAGAAACCGAAACACGCAGCGAAACCTTGGAAATCTACATTCCGCCCGGTGAACGACTCGGCGATATCGTCATCGAAGCGCACGGCGTTTCAAAAGGTTACGGCGATAAATTGCTTTTTGAAAACCTCGAATTCAGCTTGCCGAAAGGCGGCATCGTCGGCGTGATCGGGCCGAACGGCGCGGGTAAAACAACGCTTTTCCGGCTGATCACGGGACAAGATACGGCGGATTCGGGCGATTTTCGCGTTGGCGAAACCGTCAAGCTCGGCTACGTTGACCAATCGCGCGATTCGTTGGCGGCGGACAAGACGGTTTTTGACGAAATCACCGACGGCCTTGATCTGATCCAACTCGGTAAACGCGAAATGAATTCCCGCGCATATGTTTCGCGTTTTAATTTCGGCGGCAGCGATCAGCAAAAGTTCGTCGGATCGCTTTCGGGCGGCGAACGCAACCGCGTGCACCTCGCGA
>JANLTD010000844.1:0-1687 GCA_031362765.1 Acidobacteriota bacterium
CGCAACCGAACCCGCGATCCTTGCAAGATATACTTTTAATTTGGCAAAAGCATTTAATTTGTTTTATCACAATCATAAGATCATATCCGAAGAAAATGCCGTCAAACGTGCTGTCTTGATTATTATTGCCGAGGCGACCCGCAAAGCCTTGACAATCGCTTTAGATACGTTGGGCATCGAAGTTCCGGAAAGAATGTGATTCGATTTTGGATTTTGGATTTCGGATTTTAGATTGGCAAGCAATTTGCATTATCTGAAGCGTTATTTGAAATCTCCTGCTTTTTGCCTGAAATTTATTAGCAAAATGCGAATATTAAAGCATTTTGCAAAATGTACTAAGAGAATTTTATGTTAATTGTAATGAAACCCGACGCGACTCAGAAAGAAATCGAGCGCGTCCTTGAAATTATTGAACACCTCGGTTTTCGCCCGCATACGATGCCGGGAGCATCACGCACGGCAATCGGAATTACCGGAAATCAGGGTGCAGTTGACCCGACGCATTTTGAAAATTTGCCCGGCGTTGCCGATGCGATTCGCGTTACCAAACCGTACAAACTCATTTCGAAGGATTTGCGTCCCGATAAATCCATTATCAAAGTCGGAAATTCAGCCATCGGCGGCAATGAATTGGCAATGATCGCCGGACCTTGCGCCGTCGAAACGGTCGAACAGGTTTTCAAGGTTGCCGAAACGGTCGCACGAAGCGGCGCGAAATTCTTTCGCGGCGGAGCTTTCAAACCACGCACATCACCGTATGCCTTTCAAGGCAAAGGCGAGGACGGTTTGAAGATATTAGCGGAAGTTCGTGACCAATACGGATTGAATATTGTAACTGAAGCGATGGACGAAAACGGAGTTGATCTCGTCGAAAAATATGGCGATTGCATTCAGATCGGCGCACGCAATATGCAGAACTTTTCGCTTTTGAAATATGTCGGACAAACCCGTAAACCCGTTTTATTGAAACGTGGAATGGCTGCTACGCTCGACGAATTTTTGCTCGCCGCCGAATACATCATGGCAGAGGGAAATTACGACGTGATTTTGTGTGAACGCGGTATCAGAACCTTTGGCAGTCACGCCCGAAATACTCTTGACTTATCAATTGTGCCGGCAGTTCAGCGTATTACGCATTTGCCGATCATTGTTGACCCTTCGCACGGAACAGGTCGAAATTATATGGTCAATCCGCTTGCTCGCGCCGGAGTCGCGGTCGGTGCCGACGGTTTGATCATCGAAGTTCACCCGTGTCCGGAAGAAGCCTTGTGCGATGGCGCACAAGCCCAAACTCTTGACCAGTATCTTGAACTTTACGGGCAAGTTAAAGCAATCCACGAAATTCTTGCAAAAGAAGAAATGGCGATCGCCTTGGCTTAAATTTCTATAATAATGCGAATAAGGGGGTTGAATATTGGAAAACTGAAAAGTTGTTTGCAAACTTAAAATTCAGCGTGAAACCTGTCAGAAATAGGACGCGGACAAACGCGGATTCGGCGGATTTCCGCTGATTTTTTTAGAAATCCGCGATCATCCCCTCAATCCGCGCCTCTCCGCGTCCAATTGCTTTTTAATGTTTCTATTCCTTGAAGATTTTTAAGTCAATGTCACAGTCATTTTTCAACTACTGATTCACATTAATAATTTTCTCAAAAGACTTTGACCAACATAACCAAGTCAGTGTCTT
>JANLTD010000846.1:0-3533 GCA_031362765.1 Acidobacteriota bacterium
GGCGATGAAGATCATCACCAAAGCTTTTTCGTCAGATTTCGGGCATCGCTATACGGTCAACTGCTATCGCGGCTGCATCCACGCCTGCACCTATTGTTTTGCGCGGCAATATCACGAATATTTGGGTTACGGCGCGGGAACCGATTTTGAAACAAAGATCGTCGTCAAACCGAACGCGCCCCAACTTCTGCGGGCAGAACTCAAAAAGACGCGCGAAAATATCAGACACCTCGATTTTTCGTTCGCGACCGATCCGTATCTGCCGTTGGAGGCAAATTACGAACTGACGCGCAAATGTTTAGAGGTTTGTTTAGACTTTCAAATACCGGTCGGAATCATTACAAAATCGCCGCTGGTGACGCGCGATCTGGATATTTTGACAAAACTCAGAGATCTGACGGTTTTCTTTTCGATTCCGTTTTCGACGACCGCAAAATCAAAACCTTTTGAACCATTCACACCGATTCCCGAAGTTCGTTTTCGGGCAATGAAAACATTAACCGACGCGGGAATCAAGGTCGGCATCGGAATTGCCCCGATCATCCTCGGCTACAACGATTCGGACATTCCGACACTTCTTGAAAAAGCGCGCGACGCGGGCGCGACCAAAGCATTTATCAATCTGATTCATTTCGATACCGATTCGATCGAACAGTATTTCACGGAAAAACTTCGCGAAAAACTGCCGACGCACGCCGGCAAGATTCTCAACCAGCTAAAACGCGAACGCGGCGGAACCTTGCGCCATCGCAACTATCAGGAACGCAATCAGGGCAAAACCGAAAAGTGGGAAATCGCCGTCAAATTGTTTGAGCTGCATTTTCGGCGGCTCGGATTCGAACAGTTTGAAAAGACCGCAAAGATTGAAGAAAAAATATCTTCACCGGTTCAACAGACTTTATTTTAAATCGCAATTCCCATCTTTATTTTATTTATAATTCGGCATTGACATTAAGGCATTGAAATTGTCAGAATTAATTCAAGCCAATGACATCCGTCTTTAAGATCCTTTCTATCAGACGGCAACAATTTCCCTTTTAATCAGTAAAATTTTAAGAAAATAGAGGACAAAATCTGCCCGATGAAAATAAGAGTGTTTCTGATAATTTTGAGTTTCGTGATTGGCGCAAATGCGGCAACTTTTACGGTCACTAAGACTGCTGATACAGCAGACGGTGTTTGTGATGCCGATTGTAGTTTGCGCGAAGCAATCACGGCGGCAAATAATCTGGCAGGTGCCGACGTCATTGTTCTTCCGGCCGGAACATACACGACAACTATTGCAGCGACCAACGAAAACGCCAACGCTAACGGCGATCTTGATATTACGAGCAGCGTTAATATTATTGGTGCCGGAGAAAGCTCCACTTTCGTTGAGGCAAATGCTTTGGCGGGCGTGGCATTTGACCGCGTTTTTCATATTTTAGGCGTCTCGACAAATGTCGTGATCGAAGGTTTAACCGTTCGTAATGGTCGGACAACCTCGACCTCAACCTTATTTCGCGGCGGCGGAATCAGAAACGAAGGCAATTTGACGCTTCGCAATGTCACTGTTTCCAATAATCAAACCGTGACCCGCGGCGGCGGCGTTACGAGTACCAATCCGGGAACTTTTTTATCGCTCGATAGAGTTACCGTCACAAATAACGCGGTAACTTCGACAATTCAAGGGACTTTTGGCGGCGGAGTCTTTACGACTTTTTCAACCGTTAAAATTCGCAAAAGCACTTTTACTTTTAATCAATCGCTTGCGACGGTCGGGACTAATTTAACCGGAAACGGCGGTGGTTTTTACGCGCTCGACGGCGATGTCACGATCAAAGACTCGACCTTTTCAAATAATTCGATCAGCGGAACATCGACGGGAAATTCATCTGACGGAGCCGGAATACGGTTTGTCGGATTGAACGGACCGATGAATATTATGCTCGATAGATTGACGGTGACCAACAATCAAGCGCTCGCCGGCGGTTCGTTAGGCGCCGGAATTAGTGTCGGAACTGCCGCCACCGCGACCCAGCAGGTGACGATGAATCTCAGCAACAGCACGATTTCTAACAATTCCGTGACGTCAAATGTTTCAACTCCGGGTGGTGCCGGTGTGTTCTTAAATGGTGTCGGACTTGTCACGGCAACCATTACAAATACAAACATCGTCAACAATACGGCAACCTCAACAAATCCGTCGTTTCCAAGTTCGGGCGGCGGCATCTATTGCAATGACAGCAATCTGACCCTGCAAACAAGCACCGTCAGCGGCAACAGTGCCGAGATTGGCGGTGGAATCAGAAACGATTCATCACCTTCCGATGTCGCAACTCTTATTTCTAGTGTGACCTTAAATGGCTCAACGGTTTCGGGTAACACGAGCACCGATGGCGGCGGTGTTGCCAATCTTCCAACTCTTCCGCCGGTTGGTTTTCCGGTTGGCGGGACGACCAATCTGTCGCTGAAAAATTCGACGGTCAGCGGCAATTTGGCAACCAATAACGGCGGCGGAATCTTTCAGGATCAACCCGCCGCAACAATCGCGACGACCGTTATCAACAACAGCACGATCGTTTCGAACAAAGCGGATTCGGATAATTCTTTGGCCGGCAGCGGCGGCGGAATCAATAATTTGGCGGGCACGCTGACAATTAAGAACACGATTGTTGCCAACAACTCAGTTAACACGCAGTCGCTGACGGAAAAAACGGAAGACCTCGGAAGTATCACGGGAATTGACCTTGCGGGAAATGTCGTTTCAGCCGATTATAATCTGTTCAGAAACACCGGCGGCGCAGTCATTACGGGCGCGACGGCGAATAATATCACGGGCATCAATCCGAATCTCGGCGTTCTTGCCAGCAATGGCGGATTCACTCAATCGCACCGGCTCAGCGCGGGAAGCGTGGCGCGCAACGCGGGCGACCCGACCAATTGCCGTGATAATCTGAACAACGCGGTGATTTACGATCAGCGCGGATTGCCGCGTGATCAAGGCGGAGTGCGGTGCGACATCGGTGCGCTTGAAGAAGGCGGCATCATCTGGGACGGCGGCGGCGCGGACAATAATTTTTCGACCGCAGCAAACTGGGAAGGAGATGTTGTTCCGAACACTTTGAATTATGCGATCTTCAATGCGGTGAGCGGGAAAAATATCACCGTTGACGGTTCGCCGGAAGTTCGCGGTGTGATTTATGGCAGCGGCTATACTGGAAATATGACGATTGACGGCGGTAATTTGCGGGTGCGCGATATTTTCTATCTTTATGGCGGAAATATTACGTGTCTCAATAACGGCTTCGTCAATATCGCGGCTAATTCAAAGTTTGTCAGATATTCCGGACACGTCATCGGCACAATTAATCATGATTTTGTTCCCTTTTCAGCCGAGAATTTTGAATATCCGACGGGCACAAATCTTGGCTATTATCCGGCAACGATAAATTTTACGCCCCTGACTATTCAAAAAAATCAGCAGAGTCAAAATCTCGGGGTGAGTTCGTTCACCGTCAAAGCGAATGACGGCGTTTTAGTGGGTTCTAACC
>JANLTD010000850.1:0-6001 GCA_031362765.1 Acidobacteriota bacterium
TCTGCCGCCCATAGATTGGAAATATTGTTTTCGGTCGTTAGAAAAGCAATTTGCTTTTCATCAGTTGAAATATTAAGCGACCTTGCTTTGATATTCCCGGCGGCAAAATCGGTCAGTTTTGTGATTTGACCTGAATTGACATCGGCTGCAAAAATCTCGTTTTTCGATTCGTAATAGATCAAATTTTGCTTGGACCAGAATTTGAGCTGACCGCTTCCGTCCCTGATTTCGGCGACAAAAACAGGCGAACCGCCGAGCACGGGGATTCGCCAGATTCCGGCAAGATTCTGTTTGATTGAAAAAAATGCCAGCTCTTCGCCATTTGGCGACCAAACCGGGTTTTTGTTGTCGAATTCGTCTTTGGTTATTTGGATGGCTTCGCCCGAGACGGTTTGTTTGACCCAGATATTTCGGCTTCCGCTTCTGGTCGAGGCAAAAGCGACCATTTTAGCATCGGGCGAAAATGAACCGACACTGTAAATTTCGCCGGGAGAGCTACTCCAATTGGCGATTTCGACCGATTTTAAGGTAGATGTTTCGGTTGGTAAGTCCGGTTTGTTGTTGTTGCCGAAAAACCACCACGCGCCGCCTAAACTTAAGCCGGCGACGATCGTGATCAAAATCAGATTGAGCACAGAAAATCGTTTGATAACCTCGGCAACCGTCGTATGACGCTTCCTCATTTCCGTTGTCAGGTTGTTTTCCCGCCCGTAGGATGAGCGGTCAATCTGTGCGGAAAATTCCAATTCTTTTCGCACGCTTTTTAAGTCAAGCGCGAGATCCTTGATGACCTGATAGCGTTCTTCGCGGTCTTTTTGAAGCGATTTTGTGATGATCCGCTCGATCTCGGGCGGCAAGTCAGGAATGATTTTTGAAAGCGGCGGAACTTCACTTTTCAGGATCGAGGCAATCACATCGTTCATTGATTCTCCCTCAAACGGCGGTTTCCCAGTCAGCATTTCAAAAAGCACTACGCCGAGACTCCAAACATCGCTCCGGGAATCAATGGTCGCCAGTCCGCGGGTTTGTTCGGGCGACATATACGAAACCGTTCCCATGACCATCCCCGGATTTGTTTTGAGAAGCGCGCGGGTTGCCGCCTCTGAATCGGATTCATTTGCAGAAGACACCGGACCGGTTAGTTTTGCCAACCCGAAATCCAACACTTTGACGAGCCCGTCTTCGCTTCGGATCATTATGTTTTCCGGCTTGATGTCACGGTGAATAATGCCGTTTCGATGTGCCGCCGCCAATGCCAGAGCGGTTTGCTCGGCGATGCTGAGAATTTTTTTTAATGTTAGTTCGCCGCTTTGCAAAAAATCGCGCAATGTATCGCCTTCGATAAATTCCGACGCGAGAAAATATGTTCCGTTTTCAGAACCGAATTCATAGATCGTCAGAATATTCGGATGATTCAGGGCGGAAGCTGAAAAAGCTTCGCGTTCGAAACGGCGCAGCCTCGTCACGTCTTCACTGATCGTTCCGGACAAAAATTTGAGTGCGACGCGCCGGTTTAGGCGCGTGTCTTCGGCGAGATAAACTTCGCCCATCCCGCCTTTGCCTAAAAGCTGTTTGATCTTGTAATGCCCGAATATTTGGTCGGCAAGGTTCGGTTGATCTTGTTTGTCGGAGAACATTTCAGCGGCAAATGAATGAGGCGGCGTGTCAATAAAACTGTCCGGGCTGCTTTCAAAGGCAATTAACGACTCAACTTCACGGCGCAGATTGTCGTCTTCGCCGCAATGCGCATTGAAAAAAGTTTCGCGGTCGCTTTCGGGTAATTCCAAAGCTGCGTGATAAATTTCTTCGATTTGTTTTAGTCTTTCAGCATCCATTTGATCAAAAATGGGAGACACCGAAAAGATTTTCCAATATAAAATTAAAACACGCAATCAATTTGAACCGGCCAATTGGCGCAAAAGCCATGTTCGTGCAAAACTCCAGTCGCGTTTAACGGTTTTGTCAGAGATCTTAAGAACTTCGGCAATCTCTTCAATGTTCAAACCGCCGAAGAATTTCAATTCGACGACCCGGCTTTTACGCGCGTCCAGCGTCGAAAGTTGTTTTAATGCATCGTCGAGCGCGACCATTTCGTCGGAACTTTCAGTAGAAATAGCAACATTTTCGCCCAAAGTTACGCGTGCCTTCCAATCGCCGCGTTTTTGGCTTTGCTTTGAACGCGCATAATCAACCAGAATATGACGCATCGCCTTGGCCGCGACGCCGAAAAAATGAGCGCGGTTTTGCCAGGATTTTTCTTCCTGATTGGCAAGTTTCAGGTACGCCTCGTGAATCAGCTCGGTTGTTTGGAAAGTATGCCCCGAAGGCTGCCGACGCATATAACGCCGCGCCATTCGGCGCAATTCTTCATAGACCAACGGGAAAAGCTGGTCCTGCGCAAGTTCGTTTCCCGCACTCCAATCAACAAGCAACTTTGTAATCTGCTGCGATTCCGCATTAAACATATATTTTTACAGTTTAAGTGTTGTATGAATTATATTACGAAAAGAAAAAAATAAAAAATTTAATATGCAATGACCTCTTTTATTTCAAATTTACGTTTAATTGGTAGTAAAGACACTTAAATTTGTCTTGAATGAAACGTAAACAAAAAAAGGATAAAAATACGGGAGAAAAGAATGAAAAAAACACTTTTAGCAATAACAATTTCGGCATTGGCAATCGCGTTGGGCGGCTGTAGTGCCAGTATTTCAACCGGCGGAAATTCGACAACAAACGCGGCAAAACCCGCGAACACCGCTCTGGCGGCCAATTCGACTTCGAATTCGGCAAATACTTCGAGCAAAAAAGCTGATTCACCGGCGAAAACCGAAATGAAGACCGAAGAAAAACCGAAAGTCGAAACTAAAAAGCAAAAAAGCGCCCCGACAATTCCGGCTGAATGGATCTATTATGCCGATGAAGAGCGTGGTTACGGATTCAGTTTGCCGGCCGGCTCAAAAAGCGGCAATCAAAATTCGGGTGGAGTTGACGGCTTTTTCGCCCAGACACCGGATAACATCGCGGTTATCGTTTATGCCTTTAAGGATGGAACATTGACGAAGGAAGATCTGTTAGATCGAGCTGAAAAAGCGATGGCAGCGATGGGCGATACGATCACGGCCGGCAAATTGACGAACGAAAGCGAAGATTATGCGATTGCCGATGCTGATTCGGTCGCAACAGACGGAACAAAATCGAAAATGAAGATACTGGTCGCAACGGATGTTTCGGACAATTATGTAATGTTCGTGATTTCAGATGCTGCCAGTTACGACTCCAAAAAAGCCACAATGGATGCAATTTGGGGAAGTTTTGAAATGTACAGCGGCCGAGCCAGCAATAACTAAGAATTTTCCCATTATCCATTTAGGAAATACCCAAATTCGGACTTTAAGAAAAATCTTTTAGGGATTAAGAGTTTGACAAAACCTTAGTCCTTTTTTACTCTTAAAGTTCATTTAACGGGACGTAGCGCAGCCTGGTAGCGCGCTTCCTTGGGGTGGAAGAGGTCGCAAGTTCAAATCCTGTCGTCCCGACCATAAAAAAAGGCTTTCGGTTTAACGAACTGAAAGCCCTTTTAATTTTAAAGTTATTCTTCAACCGTTTGCAATTCTTCTTCCGCTTCCTTTGCTGGATGCATTCTTTCTCTTAAACGCAAATTCAAAAAATGATTAAAAAAGAAAATTCCGGCGGCAATGATAATTAATACTACACCAACAAAAGGAGTCAGCGAAAATTCGCCTTGCCATAATCCGTTAGATTTTTTGAATGCGAAAAATGATTGTCCGAGCCAAAAATATTGGACAATCGTAAAAACCGTGAAAAAACCCAAGGTTGTCCACAAAGCCCAACCGCGCCGGGTTTTCCAAAGCAAAACATTAGCTAAGATCAATAAGGTCAAACTTGAAACCCAATAAAAAGTCGAGCTCAAGCCGGCATAAAACTCGTAGAATTCTTTTGTTATTTTTGGATCGCCGATGCTTCCAAGCCAACTATGCGAATAAAAGGTCAGAAAACTCATCACGACGAGCGCGACAGCGAAGACCGCCAAGTAAATTTTGTTCCACATAACTCATTCTTTTATCATAATATCGAGCGATTTGGCTAGAAGAAAAGAAGCCTTCGATAAAGTTTATTCAAATCGAAGGCTTCTTTTGAGTTTTAGTCTTTAGGCTTATTTTGGCTTAACGGTCAAATAACTTACTTGTCCGCGTCGGGCAACTAGCAACAAAATCGGTTTATCTCCCGATTTTTCCAATGCAGATTGCATTTCTTCAAGTGTGCCGACCGGTTGGCGATTGACCTTTAAGATGACATCGCCCGGAGTAATTCCTTCCGCCGCCGCCGCACCGTTGGGATCTGCATCGGTGACCAGCAAACCGCTTGTGCCGCTTGGAAGCAGAAGTTTTTTGGCTTCATCCGGTGTCAGGGGCTTCAGGTCGAGACCAAGTTTTCCGGTCGGTTTCGACTGCTTTTCAGGATTATTTTCATCGGGTTGATTTTCTTTCTTTGCATCATCAACATTGAATTCATCGAGTTTTGCCGTAAATTCCTGCTCTTTACCATCGCGCAACACGGTTAATTTGATGTCGGTTCCGGGCAGGGTCGACGCAACTTTGTTGCGCAGAGTATTACCATCTTCGACCTTTTCGCCGTTGATCGCCGTAATGATATCTTCTTGCTTGATTCCGGCCTTTTCGGCGGAACTTCCGGGACGAACATTGCTGACCAGAACGCCTTTCGTATCTTTTAAGTCAAGACTCTTAGCAATGTCTTCGGTGATATTCTGAATATTGACGCCGAGCATTCCGCGACGAACTTTTCCATCTTTCAGAAGCTGTTCGAGCACACTTTTTGCCATATTCGAAGGGATCGAAAATCCGATTCCGATGCTTCCGCCGCCCTGTCCCGAAGATAAGATCTGCGAGTTGATACCGATCAGTTCTCCGGTCAAATTTACCAGGGCTCCGCCGGAATTACCGCGATTGATCGGCGCGTCAGTTTGCAGAAAATCTTCAAAACTACCGTCGCTAAGTCCAGTTCGTCGGCCTTTTGCGGAAATTATTCCGGCAGTCACGCTTTGACCGATGCCGAGCGGATTGCCGATTGCCAGAACAATGTCGCCGACCCGTACCGAATCAGAATTACCAAGCGTTAAAAAGGGAAGGTTGGTCGTTTCGATCTTCAAAACAGCCAGATCCGAGGGTTGATCGGAGCCGACAATTTTCGCATCGAAAGTTTTGCCGTCCTGCATTCGGACGGTGATCTTTTCGGCGCCGTCAATTACGTGATGATTGGTCAAAACAGAACCGTCCGCGCTAACAATGACGCCCGAACCCGTTCCGCGTTCAACTTGCGGCGGCTGTTGCTGCTGATTTTGTTTCGGAATAAATTGTTTGAAAAACTCGTCGTCGCCAAACGGAAATTGCTGTGGTTGGACTTTTGCCTTACGTTCGGAAAAAATCTGAACCACGGCGGGGGATGTTTTTTCGACAACATCGGCATAAGATGTGCGCATTCCGTCAACTACGATCGGAGCGGGCGGAGTTTGTGTTTGATTTTGTGTTTCAAGTGCAGGTGTATCGCCGCCGAAAAGATTTGTCCGGCAACCGGAAATTGCAGCGACGGAAAAAATGAGCAAAAGGCTCAAAACATTTCTTACTTTCATATTTAATATCTCCAAAAACTTAAATCGGAAATTTTTTCTAAATCTGCGTTGATTTGAAAAATAACAAAACTACTACGCTGTAATTATATCGTAAGTTCGGAAATTTTTTTAACTTCCGCCGATGACCTTCGGCGTTTCATTCCGAAAAATATAGGCCAGCGATTTGTAAATCAGTTTAGCACAAAGAAAAGCCGGCGCATCTGAATTTTCGGTTTTTGAAAATTCGACCAGATCCATTCCGACAATATGTCGGTTTTTTGCAACTTTGCTGATCAATGCTAAAGTTTCATACCAGCCGAGTCCGCCGGGTTCGGACGTTCCGCTCGTCGG
>JANLTD010000853.1:0-6073 GCA_031362765.1 Acidobacteriota bacterium
CAAGATTTCCGTAAAACAAGCGGATTAGTGAGAATTTCAATGCCAATTCGGCAATTTTTTCCAAATACCAAAAACCAAAGACCTAAACAATTACAAAGCGTATAAGTTTCACCTATTGACCGCCTGCATCATCGCTTCCGGATACCGAAGTCCGGCGGCCGCGTCTTTCGGGAAAACTTCCTCGATCGCCGCAACCTCTGCGTGACCTAAAATAATGTCAGAGGCAGCCACGTTTTGTTCGAGATATTTGACGCGTTTTGTCCCCGGAATCGGCACTATGTCCGCGCCCTGCGCTAAAACCCAGGCTAAAGCAAGCTGCGAAGCCGTGACTCCTTTTGCACCCGCGATCTCTTCGAGCTTTTCGACCAATTGTAAGTTCTTGACAAAATTTTCGCCTTGAAAACGCGGAGTCGTCCGGCGCCAATCGTCAGCTTCCAAATCTTCAAACTTTTTGATCTCGCCTGAAAGAAAACCTCTGCCGAGCGGCGAATACGGCACAAAACCGATCCCGAGCTCGCGGCACGTTTCTAAGACGCCGTTTTCTTCGACATCGCGCGTCCAAAGCGAATATTCCGATTGCAAAGCCGTGATCGGATGAACTTTCGACGCTTTCCGCAAAGTTTCAGCGCTTGCTTCGGACAAACCGATATGTCTGATCTTTCCTTCTTCGATCAGACGCGCCATCGCGCCGACCGTTTCTTCGATCGGCGTGTCGGCATCAACACGGTGCAGATAATAGAGATCTATCGTCTCAATTTCAAGCCGTTTCAAGCTCGCTTCGACCGCCTGACAGACATATTCCGGTTTGCCGTTGATGCCGCGAATTCCTGTTTCCGGGTCAAAAACGATCCCGAATTTCGTCGCCAATACAAATTTATCGCGTCTGCCTTTCAAGGCTTTACCAACCAGGACTTCGTTCGTAAAAGGGCCGTACATATCGGCCGTGTCGAGAAAATTAATGCCGAGTTCAAGCGCCCGATCAATTGTTGCCAAAGATTCCGCGTCGTCGGTCGCGCCGTATGCGAAACTCATTCCCATACAGCCTAAACCCTGACTTGAAACTTCCAGATCTTTCCCCAATGTTCGCCTTTTCATAATTTTTTTAATCCTTGTATTTCCGATAAGAACCGTTTTCAATATCATCCAGGATCGAATTATACGAATTCGGCGACCAACGCAGATCATTTTTCGCCTTCGCCGCATCAAGCTGATTATTTATCGAAAGAAAATCAAACATCTTACCAAATTGTTCCCGAGCCGCGTCGGCCGAAATACTTTTGGCCTTAATATCTAAAAGACGCGCCGCCGCCTCGTTCAATTCCCACAAAGAAACGCTTTCCGCCGCGACATTATAGAGACCTTTCGCGGTGCTTGTTTCAAGTGCCAGAAGATACAGATCCGCCGCGTCGCCGACGTCCACCGCCGAAACGCGCCGGTCGCCCGATTCGAAATAATTTGCCGAACCCGCGGCTTTCGCCTGATTGATCACAAACGGCACGAATGAACTTCCCGAACGCCCATAAACAAAAAGCGGCAGGCGGAGAACGATGCTCCGAATGCCTTTTGATGAAAGCTGCAAACAATCGCGCTCGGCTTCACCGCGCAGACGGCGCGGCGAATTTTCGGCAAAGGGGTAATCTTCGTCGGCTTCATTTGAGCGCGTGTCGCCCAAAATCGCCGAACTCGACGTGACGATCAGTGGTTTATTCGTCTGCTTGAGCGTTTCGCCGAAGGTTTTGATAACTTCCCTGTCCAATTTCACCGCGTCGTTATAATCTGAAAAAGTATGGCTGAACGCCGTGTGAATCACCGCGTCCGAATCACCGGCGGCTTTTTTCAAAGCGTCAAAATCGCTCAGTTCGCCGCGCACTGCTTCGATCTTTCGTTCGGCAAGTTTCGATACGGCTTCATCATTACGCGCCAAACCCGAAACTTTATAGCCTTTTCCTTTTAGTCTTTCAGCGACAACCGAACCGACATAGCCGGTTGCGCCCGTTAAAAAAACTTTCATAATGCTTGCTAACCTGCTTTTTCAACTACAACAGCATTGCGAAGTTTCCGCAGACTGTGCAGCCAACGGTCGTAATTTTCCGCTTTGCTGACGATATACCGGGCGACTTTCGAGTGCGGCAGAATCAGGAAAGTCTCTTTTTCCAGAGCATTAACAACCGCCTCGGCACATTCTTCAACCGAGATCGCTTCCGCCATCAGAAAATTTTCCGGCTCGCCTTCCGCGCTCGCGATCAGATTCGTTTTGACGCCTTGCGGACACAGGCACGAAACGTAGATCCCTTTTTCGTGAAACTCGATCGCAAAGTTTTCTGCCAGCGCAACCGCTGCGTGTTTGGAAACTGAATAGGGCACCGCGGTCGGATGTGTCAGCAAACCGGCCGCCGATGCGGTGATCAGAAATGCGCCCGCGCCGCGCTCGATCATTGAAGGAAACACGGCCCGCGCCAGATAAATGTGCGACAAAACATTGATCTCGTAAATTTTTTGCCAAACGTCGTTTGCAACCTCCAAACATCCGTCCGCGCCGCCGATTCCCGCGTTTGAACAAACAAGATCGATCCTGCCCGCGTCGCTCAAAATATCAGCAACGACCGCCCGGCAATTTGCTTCGTCCGAAACATCAAGCCTGACAGCCTTTCCATTGACCGATTCGGCAACGCGTTCAGCATTATCAAAATCAATATCGGCAACAAAAACACGCGCCGCGCCCTCCGCGTGAAAGCGTTCGCACAAACCGCGGCCGATACCGTTTGCACCGCCGGTAACGAGAATTATTTTGTTTTTTACGATCATTTTTTGCAACGCTGAGCGGGCTGAGAATGAGGAGATTTATTTTTTACTTTCTCTGCGTCCTCCGCGCACTCTGCGTTAGTAATTTATTTCACAGTCAAAACAACTTTGCCGGTCGTTTTGCGGCTTTCGATCGCTTCGTGCGCAGCGCGAGCCTGTTCGAGCGGAAATTCCGTGACGTGGATCTTCAAACGTCCGGCGGCGAGATGTTCGAGTAATTCTCTGGTAAATTTGATACGGTTGCCGACCGATTCGTTCATCAGCCAGTAGCCGCGAATCGTGTGATTTTTCTGCATCAAACTCAAGACCGAAACCTTAAAATCTTCGCCGCTTGCCGCACCGTAGATCCACATCGTGCCGTGTTTGGCGAGAACTTTTAAGTTTTGCGCGACGATTGCACCGCCGACCATCTCGATCAGCCAATCAACGCCACGGCCTTCGGTCGCTTTCAAAACCTCGTCCGTCCAGTCGTTTTCGCTGTAATTTATAGCAAAATCTGCGCCGAGTTCAGCGACGAGCTGTAATTTCTGCTCGCTCGAAGCCGTGCCGATCACCGTCAAGCCTTTGTGTTTCGCGAGTTGAACGAGCAAAGTGCCGACGCCGCCGGCCGCCGCGTGGATCAAGATCGTTTCGCCGCTTCGTGTTTTTTTAAGTAGTCCGAGAGCGGTCAAACCCTGCACAAGCAGCGCGGTCGCTTCGCCGTAGCCTAATTCATCAGGAATCGGCATTGTGAGAGCGGCTTTCGCCGTTGCATATTCAGCGTAGCCGCCGCTCGAAGTAGTTGCCAGCACGCGTTGACCAACTTTCAAATTCGTGACATTTTCGCCCAATTTTTCAATCGTTCCGGCGGCTTCATAGCCGAGCGTGAACGGCAAATCGGGTTTCGTCAAATAATTTCCGGCGCGCATCATCGTGTCGGCATAATTTATCCCTGCCGCCGCTGTCTTGATTAAAACCTCGTCCGCTTTCGGTGTCGGCTTTTCGATTTCTTCGACCGTCAAGTTTTCCGCTCCGCCAAGTTCGTGTACTCTGATTGCTTTCATAATTTTTTTTGATTTGCCCACGAAATACACGAAAAGCACGAAAATAATACAAAAACCAAAAAGAATTTAACGTCTTTTTTTCGTATCTTTCGTGTATTTCGTGGGCAAAATTTCTTAAGTTTGTCCAACCCATTTTTCGTCGGCGACCTCGCGCCAACGGTCGCGGATCGCTTCAAATTCTTCGTCCGATAAATTTCCTTCTGTTACAAAACGCGCGTTTTCCTGCCAGCGATTCGGTCGCGTTGTCCCGACAATGATCGTATCCACTCCCGGAATTGAAAGAGTGAACCGCATCGCATTCGCCGTTGCTTCTTCAAGAGATTTGCCGAGAAAATCGAATTTTAATTTCTGAATCCGCTCCCAATATTCGTGATGATACGAATCGGGCGGTAATTCTTTGTGCCGCCAGACGGCATTCGCGATCGGGCGTTTGGCGATGATTCCCAAGCCCTTTTTTTTGGCAAGCGGAATATTGCCGTCAATCGGCGATTGGTCGGCGACGGAAACCGAAGTTTGCAGAGAATCGAAAACGTCCAGTTCAATCGCTGTCAACGCGTCCGCGTTGTCGCCCGAATAGCCGATATAACGCGCGTAACCTTTCTCTTGCGCTCTCAATAGTCCTTCGATCGCCTCGCCGCGATTCAGTATCTCAGACGAACAACTATGCAACTGTACAAGATCGAGATGATCGGTTTTCAGATTTCTCAAACTTTGTTCGATCGTTTCGAGAATTCCCTTTTTCGTCCAATCTTCCCGCGTAAACGCATCGAGCGCGCCGCATTTTGTCAGCAGATAAAAGTCTTTGCGGCGTTTGCCGACCGCATTTCCGATCAATTGTTCGGAAGTTTTATATGCGGCGGCCGTGTCAATCACATTCAAACCCGCATCGAGCGCGGAATTTAACAAATCACTGACCGTCGCGCCCGATTCATTATTCCAACCGATTTCCGCGCCGCCGAACCCAAGCACGGAAAATTCCATATCGGTTTTGCCGAATTTTCGCTTTTCCATATTTTTCGGAATTTGCCCACGAAACACACGAAAGAAACGAAAAAAGAAAGAAAATTAATTTGTAATGCCTCAGTAAAAAGTTAGGAATTCACATTTTGACAAATGCGGGCTTAAACAACCCTTCCTGACCTGAAATTATCTGTAAATTGATTGATAACCTTTCATTTTTTCTCAAATTAAAGGTTAAAAAACCCGATTAAACCAATTACAGGTCTGGAAGGGTTGTTTTACGCCCGCTCTTTGAGCATAGATCTTTTCTGTAACTTTTGACTGACGCATTAAAATTAATTTCTTGATTTTTGTTTTATTTTCGTACTTTTCGTGTGTTTCGTGGGCAAAAATTCTTATTTCCCCAACTCTTCTTCAACCTTTGAAACCAAACGAGAGTCTTCCGCCGTCACGTCAGGGGCAAAACGCGCGGCGATCTCACCGTCTTTGCCGATCAGAAATTTCTCGAAATTCCACAAAACCTCGCTCGGCACAGAACGCGACGAACCAAAGCCTTTTAGCTTTTCTTCGAGACCGCCATCGTTGACATCCGTTTCCGGTTTGGTTTCGGTCAAATAATGATAAAGCTGATGCTGGTCGTCGCCTTTCACAGAAATCTTCGAGAAAAGCGGAAATTTAACGCTGTAATTCGAGTCGCAGAAATCTTTAATTTCTTCTTCGGTTCCAGGTTCCTGTCCCATAAAATTGTTTGCGGGAAACCCCAAAACTTCAAATCCTTTCGCGTTATATTCACTGTAAAGTTTCTGCAAGCCTTCGTATTGCGGGGTCAGACCGCATTTCGACGCAACATTAACGACCAGCAAAACCTTGTCTTTGTATTCGCCGAGATTCGTGTCCGTCCCGTCAATCGTTTTGACGGGAATTTCGTAAAGTTCATTTGTCATAATTTTTAATTGCTCCAGATTAATTTTTTCCGTATTTATCGTTAAAATATTTGACCGATAATTCAATCAGTTCATTCAAAACATTCTCGTCAATATCACTCAATCGTTTGACATACAGACACGATTTGCCTGTTTTGTATTTGCCCAAGTTTGCCATCAATCCGACGTATTTTTCAAAACCGTCCATTATGTAAAGCGTCAGATTTTGTTTGCGCGGAGAAAATCCGATTCGCATCCAATCGCCTTCGCGCCCCGATGCGCCTTTGTAATGATATGTGCCGAATCCGACAATGCTTGCGCCCCACATTTTCGGCTTTGCGCCGG
>JANLTD010000855.1:0-2919 GCA_031362765.1 Acidobacteriota bacterium
GCTTGCTTTTGGCTAATTTCGCCGCGCTGTTTCGTTTGTTCGGCGTTAGTCAATTCCGCATCGGCCCGGTAATCGTCAAGCCGAAAACCGACGATGATTTTCACCGTGCCGTCCTTTTGCGCTTTAGCGATCAAATTATCAAAACTGGTTTTCAGATCAGGCACCGAGATTTGGTTTTCGTTATTCGGATTGCTGACCGGACGATCGAATTCTTTCAAACTCGACAAAATTCGCTGTAAATCTTGGGCGTGAGCCGTACTGAAAAACAAAACTGCCAGACTAAAAACTGCCGCGATTAAATTTTTTGATATTTTCATCATAACTTCTCCAATGCAAAATCTTCTTTCAACGATATATGCGTCAAAAATAAAAAAAGACGGACAAAAAAAAACTACTCGACAGAAATTTGACAGGATTTTGTTTTGTCAGCCATTTTTAATTTTCTTGTGCGTTTTCTTTTCGGGGAATAACAGATTATTTGAGGTCCAAAAAGTAAAAGTCATCAGGCAACTAATCGGTACCTGCCGACTTTTATGAGGTGAGGACGGAAATCAGTTTCAATAAACGAAACTCTCTAAATTTGAATGCATACTAGATTCTGCCCGGAATCATTCTGGGTTGAAAAGGAACGTGCCGGTATTTGGGACCGATCCGGTCTTCATATTGTTTCAGAAGTCTTTCACCTTCTTTTTGAATATTTCGGTCAAGCCACATTTTGTAAAGACCGGCAAGAATAGCAATTCCTGTAACTACCAATAAAATCGGTACGGCGCGCTGATCGCCTCACAAATTGCGGCGGTTGACATACCGGTTACCGCGACCGCGCGGGCGGCATTGAGGACCGTCGAAACCTGCGATATTAATCCTGATGAAGCTCCTGCGGCAGCCAATGCGCTTGCCACCTGCGAAGGATTGATACTTTGAAGAATCGGAACAATATTTTGATTGATCAAATTTTCGGCTTGTTTTATATAAGCCTGTCCTTGTTGCAGTAATCCTTCATTTACTTTACCTTTGCCGTCCTGACTTCGATAAGCCGCTTCCAGTTTTCTGGCAGCCAACCGTTGGAATGTTTCGATTTGCCTGATAATGTTGTTTAAGTCCGAAGTATCGACCATTTTTTCTCTTTCGCTCCTTTATTTTGTCAAATTTGTTGTGGTTGTTGAGTTAAGCGTAAAAACCCGGAAAAGTCAGTCAAAAAAATTAAAATAATTTTTATTTCAGCCAAAAATAGGCTAAAATGCAGAGAAAAAATCCCAGACATAAAAATTATGAATGAGCGGCAACCTTCGGAAATTACACAAATTTTGCAAGATTGGAATGACGGCAATGAAGATGCGAAAGAGCGTCTTCTGCCTATTGTTTATGACGAACTCAAACGTCAGGCACGGATTTTGATGTCGCGCGAACGCTCGAATCATACGCTTCAGCCGACCGCGCTCGTGCACGAAGCGTTTATGCGGCTTGGGGAAACTTCCGGCATAGATTGGCAAAACCGCAGTCATTTTTACGGGATTGCCTCGCGTTTGATGCGGCAAATTCTGGTTGACCACGCCCGTCTTCACGCGGCGACCAAACGCGGCAATAATCCGATTCATTTTTCGATTGACGACCTGCAAATTCCGGTCGAACAGCGCGCCGAATCGATCTTGATCCTTAGCGAAATCCTCGACCGTCTGGCAGAATTCGACGAACAGCAGGCGCAGATCGTCGAGATGCGTTTTTTCGGCGGGATGAGCAACCCGGAAATTGCCGAAGCCTTAGGAATTTCCGAACGCACGGTCGGACGCGAATGGCAATCGGCTAAACTCTGGCTATTCAGAGAACTGAATCGAGGTTAAAAAATACAATTTGGCAGATTATTTCTTTCTTTTACGCATATGGAAATAAGGAAAGCCGTTTCTAAAATTATGCAATCGGAAAATTGGAAAAAGGTTAAAGAAATTTTAGCCGAAGTTTTGTCGCTCGAAGCTTCGGAGCGGCAGAATTTTTTGAAAGAAGCAGGCCTGAACGGGGAAATCCGCGCCGAAGTCGACTCTTTGCTGGCTTTTGAAACGGAATCCGAAGATTTGATGCGGCTCTCGGCAGTCGAATTTTCAAAGGACTTTTTTGACCGTGAAGAAGCGCAAAACCCGCTGATCGGCCAACAGCTTGGCAATTACAAAATTGTCAGCGAACTCGGGCAAGGCGGAATGGGCGCGGTTTATCTGGCGGAACGCGCCGACGGGAAATTTTCGCAACGCGTCGCGCTTAAATTACTCAAACGCGAAATGAACACGTCCTCGCTGCGCCGCCGATTTCGACAAGAACAAGCAATTCTCGCAAGTTTGGAACATCCGAATATTGCGCGTCTGCTCGATGCCGGAACGACCGACGATAAAATCCCGTTTCTGGCGATGGAATATGTCGAAGGTTTGCCGATTGACGAGTATTGCGCCAAACATAAATTGGATTTGAATCAGCGGCTCGATTTATTCAGGAAGGTTTGCTCGGCGGTCAGTTTCGCGCATCGAAATTTGATCGTTCACCGCGATTTAAAACCGTCGAATATTCTCGTCAACCAAGAGGGAATTCCGAAATTGCTTGATTTCGGAATTTCAAAAATTCTCTCATCCGAATTTGAGCAAATAGAGTCGGCAACCGTCACAAAACTCGGCGTGATGACTCCGGGTTACGCTTCGCCCGAACAATTGCAGAGCAAAAGCGTGACGACGGCGACCGACATTTATTCGCTGGGCGTGATTCTTTACGAACTTCTGAGCGGACAACGCCCGTTTGAAACCAAAGAATCCGACTTAAAGGAAATCTACAAAGCCGTTCTCGAAAACGAACCGCCGCCGCCATCAGTTGTGATTTCGGGTTTCGGATTTCGGATTTCGGATTCGGAAAGCCCAACAATTGCGTTGCCTAAGAACACGA
>JANLTD010000881.1:0-6081 GCA_031362765.1 Acidobacteriota bacterium
TTTTTCCAGCCGGTCGACAACCTGCCGATAGTCAATGTTGTGAGTGCCGGACAAGCGATTCCGGTCAAATTTAGTTTGAGCGGCAATAAGGGCTTGAACATCTTCGCGGCGGGTTATCCGGTGTCGCAACAAATCGCTTGCAGCGGCGGCGCACCCGTTGCGGCTATCGAGGAAACTGTCACGGCAGGCTCAAGCAGTCTGAGCTATGACGCCGTGACAGACCGCTACATTTACGTCTGGAAAACCGAAAAGACTTGGAAAGGAACTTGTCGGCAGTTGATTGTGAAATTAAACGACGGCTCTCTGCACGTCGCCAATTTCCAGTTCAAATAAAGCAAGTGAATTGTCGCCGATTGGAGCGTGAGACGACGATGCTTGCGCTTCAATCAAGTAGTTAAACAAGTAAAAGATGAAATTGGAGAAAAGAGATGAGATACAAAAATTACCGAAAACTACAAACGATTTCCGCTTTAGCTGCGATTTTGATGTTCGCCCTTTCGATTGCGGCTCAGACGACGGCGTTCAACTATCAGGGTAAATTAACCGACGGCGGAACGGCGGCAAATGCGACTTTTCAAATGGAATTCAAACTCTTTGACGCACTTGCGGGCGGCAATCAAATCGGCGCGACGATTGCAAATCCGAGCGTTACCGTCGCGCAGGGAGTTTTTGCCGTCAGTCTCGACTTCGGCGCAAACGCTTTTACCGGCGCGGACAGATTTTTGGAAATCTCCGTCAAACGAAACGCGGGCGATCAGTTCACCGTTTTAACTCCGCGCCAAAAGATCCTGTCCGTGCCTTTCGCGATTAAAAGCAAATCGTCGGACACGGCGCTAACTGCGACCAGTGCCGATCAACTTGACGGGCTTCCGGCGAGTCGTTTTGTGCAGATGGACGCAAACGGCGATGTTTCCATCGGGACAACCTCGACAGGTTCAAAACTTACGGTCGCGGGGGTGATTGAATCAACAACGGGCGGCATCAAATTTCCCGACGCGACCGTGCAGACGACTGCCGGACTGACGGCGATAAATACTGATCCGACTTTGTGCGGCAACGGAACTTCCGCTTCGCCGCTCGGTATTGCTTCGCCGATAATGGTGCGCGATTTGGACAATCCGGCGCGACAGCCGTTTCAAGCCTGCACATCGTCTCCGGGAATAACGAATTTTGTGACCGTCGCCGACGGGAAGATTTTAGTGGTCGAATACGTTTCGGCTTGGATATTGGCGACAGCCGCCAATCAATCCGACGGAATAATCGGATTGCAGGCAGTCGGCGCAGCTTCATCTCAACATTGGGTAACGCCGCAATCTGTCAGAGCCGCCGGAACTTCAACCTATTTTTATTACAGCCAACCGATGAAGATGTATGTTTTTGCGGGACAATTGCTCCGTGTAACTTTACTTTCCGGCGAAAACCGCAATTTTTGTATCACCGGATTTTTTGTTGATGTCGCGCCGTCTTCAGTCAGCACCAAGGGAACACAAAAATAATTTACGTGAAAAATGGAGAGAATTATGTTCAAGAATAAACTTATAAAAAAACTAACTTTATGCGTCGTCGTTTTGCTTGCCGTTTTCGGCGCACAGAGCGTTTTCGCGCAAACAACTGCGTTCACATATCAAGGCAAGTTGAACGACGGCGGAAATCCGGCAAACACCGGTTACGATATGCAGTTTCGCCTTTTTGATTTGGTGGGCGCGGGACAGGGAACACAGCAAGGCGCGACAATTACAATTTCGCCCGTCGCGGTTTCAAACGGAAATTTTGCGGTTTCGCTTGATTTCGGCGCGGCGGTTTTCGCTTCGGGCGCGGACAGATTTCTGGAAATCAGCCTTCGTCCGGCGGGAACTACGGGCGGCTACACTTCGCTCGCGCCGCGTCAGAAATTGACGAGCGCGCCGTATTCTGTTCGCAGTATCAATTCAAATTCCGCTGATACTCTTTCAACTGCCTGTGTCGGTTGCGTGCAAAATTCAAATATTAACTCGATTGACGGCAGTAAAGTTACAGGCAGTGTCGCACAAGCCGATAATGCGGCTAATGCCGTCATCGCCGGTAATGCTTTGAATCTCGGCGGCGTTCCGGCAAGCGGGTATCTGCCAAAGACCGGCGGCACGATCAGCGGTAGTTTAACCGTCAACGGAGTTTTAAGCGGCGACGGCTCCGGTTTAACCAATTTGCCGGGCAGTGGTTTCGTGTGGCAAGAGGTAACCGGCACGACCCAGCAGGCTTTGTCCAACAGAGGTTACATCGCCAACGATACCGGACAGGTAACGATAACTTTACCGGACAAGCCAAATGTCGGCGACGTTGTTCGGGTTTCCGGCGCAGGGACGGGCGGCTGGAAAATCGCTCAAAATGCCGGTCAATTCATTCACGGAAGTAATTTAGGCTTTTGGACACCGCGCGAAAACCCCAGAGATTGGAAATCGGTCGCCTCGTCGGCTGACGGCACAAAATTAGTTGCTGTTGTGCTTAACGGACAGATTTATACCTCAGATGATTCGGGCATAAGTTGGCTAGCGCGCGAAAGCAACAGAGGTTGGTATTCGGTTGCCTCGTCCGCTGACGGCACAAAATTAGTTGCGGTTGTGTTAAGCGGACAAATCTATACTTCAGATGATTCGGGAGCGAGCTGGACACCGCGCGAAACCAATCGAAATTGGAGTTCGGTTGCATCATCCGCTGACGGAACAAAACTGGTCGCCGTTGTGTCCGGCACAAGGATCTATACTTCGAGCGATTCGGGAGCGACTTGGACACCGCGCGAAACCATTCGAACTTGGGGTTCGGTCGCCTCGTCCGCTGACGGAACAAAACTGGTCGCCTTTGTGCAGGGCGGACTGATTTATACTTCAGTTGATTCGGGAGTGACTTGGACACCCCGCGCAACCAATAGAACTTGGCAATCGGTCGCCTCGTCCGCTGACGGCACAAAATTAGTTGCCAGTGTGTTTAACGGACAGATTTACACTTCGAGTAATTCGGGAGCGAGTTGGACACCGCGCGAAAGTATTAGAAATTGGAGTCCGGTTGCATCGTCCGCGGACGGAACAAAACTGGTCGCTGTTGTGCAGAGCGGACAGATTTATATTTCAGTTGATTCGGGAGCGACCTGGACAGCAAGAGAAAGCAACAGAGGTTGGCAATCGGTCGCCTCGTCCGCTGACGGAACAAAATTAGTTGCCGTTCCGACTGGCGAACAGATTTACACAATGTCTCTCGACACTACAATCGGCGTGGACGGTTATTTATCCGGCGGCACATCAACCGCCGTTGAACTACAATATGTCGGCGGCGGCAAGTTTATCTGGCTAAGTCACGAAGGAGATATTTTTGCATTTTGAACAATCTCTATCAAGCAGCACTTTTATGGTTTTACGAAGGAGAATTTTTATGAAATATCTGAAATTTATTGTTTTTATCAGCGGTCTGATTTGTTTGAGTTCATCCTTGAATCTCACTTTTGCCCAATCGGGCGGCAGCTTTGAAATCAAGCAATCGGTCATCGCGTCTGGAGGCGGAAGCGGCACGGGCGGCGCGTTTTCGCTCAACGGAACAATCGGGCAGACGCTTGCGGGAACGACTTCAAACGGCGCAAATTATACAATAATCAGCGGTTTTTGGGGCGGCGGGGCTTCTTCGGTCGCTGTTGGCGACGCGCCGTTTGACTTTGACGGCGATAACAAATCCGACATTTCCATCTTTCGCCCGGCGGCCGGTGAATGGTGGTATCTGAAATCTTCCACGGGCGGCAACGGCGCGCTTCAGTTCGGCTCTTCAACCGACAAACTCGTACCCGGTGATTTTACCGGCGACGGCACAACCGATATTGCTTTTTGGCGTCCGAGTACAGGTTTCTGGTTTATTTTACGTTCGGAAGATTTCTCGTTCTTCTCATTTCCGTTCGGCTCTTCCGGTGATATTCCCGCGCCTGCCGATTATGACGGCGACGGCCGCGCGGATGCGGCTGTTTTTCGTCCTTCAATCGCGACGTGGTTCATCTTACGTTCGGGTGACGGCGGCACGACCATCGCACAATTTGGCGCAAACGGTGATAAACCTGCGGTCGCTGATTACGATGGCGACGGCAAAGCCGATATTGCCATCTGGCGGCCAACCGCAGGAGAATGGTGGTACTCAAAGAGTTCGACCGGACAAACCGCTGCTCTGCAATTCGGACAATCCACCGACCAGCCGGTACCGGGCGATTACACGGGCGACGGCCGTGCGGACATCGCATTTTTCCGTCCGGGCACGGGCTTTTGGTTCATCTTGCGCTCGGAAGATTTCTCCTTCTTTTCCTTTCCGTTCGGCGCGGCGGGCGATGTTCCCGCACCCGGCGATTATGATGGCGACGGCCGTGCGGACACGGCAGTTTTCCGTCCGTCAAATTCGACGTGGTTTCTCAATCAAACAACTGCGGGAGTCGGAATTGTCACTTTCGGAATCTCGGGGGACCGACCTGTTCCAAACGCTTTTGTGCCTTGATCAAAAGAGATCGTGAGCACCGGATTGCACAGCTCCCGGACTCAAAGCCTAAATAAATCCGCCCCGTCTGAGTGATCTGTTATCAGTTTGAAAGTTTCTTCACCAAATTCACATAAAGCCCGACGGCTGTTTCGAGATCTTTTTTCAGCACGAATTCGTCTTTCGTATGTGCGACGAGGATCGAACCGGCGCCGAGCAGAAGCGGCGTGCCCCAATTTGTGAGATACGGAATGTCGGTCGTAAAGCGGACGACCTTTTGGTTAAAACCTTCGACTTCGAGCATCTTGACCGGCTCGCTGCACGAGAGAACCTCGATTTTGCCGCGCGTCCCGACGATTTCTTCAAGCGACGTTTCGACGGACGCACGCTTTGTTGTCAGGCGAATCGCCAGCCCGGCTTCGGCGCGCGGCGGAATCACGTTGAGTGCCAGTCCGCCTTCGATCGTTCCGATGTTGACGGTCGTCTCACCGAAAAAATCGTCGTTCGGAAAATCGGTATTTCTGATGTCTTGCAGGATCTCGAGAAGCTTTTCGATCGCCGATTCGCCCATTTCGGGATAAGCGGAATGCGCCGCCTTGCCTTCGGTCAAGATGTTCAGGCGAAACGTTCCTTTTGATCCGATCGCCAAATCGAGATCGGTCGGTTCGCCGTTGACGAGATACTCGCATTTCGCCGCGATCGGATGCAGATTGGCGACTTTCGCGCCGGTCGAAGATTGCTCTTCTTCAACCGTAAAAAGCAAACCGATGTCGTTAATTCCCTGTTTCCTTAATTCCTCGGCGGCAAAGATCTGCGATGCGATAATTCCCTTCGCATCGCACGCGCCGCGCCCGTAGATCTTTTCGTCATCTTCGGTCGGCGCGATATGCGGCGGCACAACGTCCATATGCGTCGAAAGAAAAACGCGCGGGTGAGCGTTCAAATAGGCGATAACATTATTCTGATTCGCCGAGACGGCTTGCAGTTCGACTGTCCAACCCAAAGATTCAAGATGATCGCGCAGGAAAAATCCGACCGCTTCTTCGTCGCCCGAGACAGACGGAATGTTCATTAAAGTTTTGGTTAATTCAAAAAGGTTCATAGGATTTTAAGATTCGGAGATGATTTGTAAATTTTTGACGTTCTCAAAATGGCGGCGGTTGTTGGTCACCAGCGGAATATCAAACAAGAGCGCGACCGATGCGACCCACGCATCGGCTGTTTCTATCGGATTACCGTATTTGTGAGCGTCGCTTTTGACATTTGCCCAGATTTCGCAGAGTTTCTTGTCGGCATAAATTACGCCAAACTCACCAAGATAACTGTTTGCTTTTTTTATCCGTTTTGCGCCCCAATTATTTTGAATTTCCCAACGGCGCAGTTCCGCCAAAGTCATAAATGAGATTATTTTCGGCCGACCGAAAAGATGCGGTCGGTAAAGTTCGGCGCGGGAATCTTCTTTCAAAAAATATGAAGTAACATCGGTATCAACGATTACTGCCATGATTCTTCACGCTCTTTGGACAATTTTCTATCTTCTTCACGCCACTGTTCGCGCATCTGCAAAAATTCGTCAACTTCGGCGCGAATTTTTGCTTGCGTTTC
>JANLTD010000885.1:0-13715 GCA_031362765.1 Acidobacteriota bacterium
CGGCTGATACTTCGATACAAAGCCGAAACTTGCTCTTCCAGTCAAAAGAGGATCAGGCGTGTAGCCGCCACTTGGCGAAGTTATCCAGCCGCAGCCGGTCACGAAGCCACCGTTCGGGTCGTAGATCACAACCATCGCTTGGAGGTCGTTGTTAATTGTATCGGGACTCCCGCTGTTTCCGCATGAGTCGGAAATCGCCAGGCTAACGAGATAAACGCCCGCCGAGTTAAACGTGTACGACGTGTCCGTTGTCGAGCTCGACTCATTTACAGAACCGGGAATGCTGTTTCCGTCGATCGTCCACGTCGAAGTATTCGAGTCACCGGTGTTATCCGTGAAGTTTCCGGTGAAACTCACGGTCGATCCAACCTGATAAACAGAACCGCTCGGCGGACCCGTTATTGTAACTAAAGGTCGTACGTTCTCACCTAAACTTATTGTCAACGTTCCTTCATCGACTGATCCGGCGGAATCCGTCACCTCAAGTAAGAAAGATGCATCGCTTGCGTCACAGTTCGCCTGAATATTCGCGGTAATCGTGCCGAAAGAAGAAACTCGAACGTTCGAAACGGTCACGCCGTTAACTGTAGAAATCGTGTTCCCATTAAGCGTTACAGTGAGAGTTTCCAGTGGGTCCTCGATGTCGTCCACATTAGCGATTGTCACATTAGAGGCAATTCTACCTTCGGACCAGTCAAGGTTGGCGGCGGACAGGATTGGCGCATTGTTCGGATCGTTCGGAATTGAATAGCTGAGAAAAACCGAAATGCTCGCATTTGAGTAGTTGGGCATAACTAGGTCTTGGTTATTGTCACCATTGAAATCACCGGCTGATGCGAAACCGTTCCTCTCCTCTCCGTGAAAAATCCTTTCTGGTTGAAAACTACCGTTGCCCTTGCCTAACCGGAGAAATCCGCGAGTGCCGATAACAGTTCCACCGGCGACATCCAGGCGTGCGTCATTATTGTAAAATGAAAATAACTACAATGATTCGACAGTTGCCAAGTTACTCGGTCACAGCGACCATCGAAGTGTTCACCGTTATAAACGCGGAACGGATATTCTTCGCGAAGCAGTTAACAGCCTTGAAAAACAAAAACCTGCCAAAATCCTGCCACTCGGGTCAAAAGGAAATTTACAGGTCGCTGTAAGTAGTTGAAAACAAATGGTGGAGACGAGGGGGATCGAACCCCTGACCTCTGCAATGCCATTGCAGCGCTCTCCCAGCTGAGCTACGTCCCCGTTTTTTCAATGCTTTCGCTGAAACTCAGTAAATGCCGAATAGAAAATATAACAATCTGATTGCGATAACGCAACTGTTGGCAGATAATTTAAGCAGTGTTTTCGGTTTTTGGTTTTTGGTTTTTAATCTTTGAAAGCCATTGGTTTTTTCGAAATGACGAAAGACCAAAAACAAAAAACTACGAACCAAAAACAAAAACCTCTTTACTTTTTAAAACTCCGAACAGATAATATTCTTGCTACTTTAGTTTTTTTGGTTTTTCATATAGTTTGTTTGAAGATCGCTGATTTTTAGATCGCATTCATAATTTCAGTTTTAACAAACTAAGAAAACACAGTTTATTTTGACTGAAACTTGATTGATGCACCGATTCGAATTCTTAAAACGTCAATTTCTGCTCACACACGTTTCGGGAATTCCCGTGCGGATTGATTTCCGCTGGTTTTTTGTGCTGGCGCTGATGTCCTGGATCACGGCGGCGAATCTTTATTCGTCGCGATTGATTGACAATTTTCTAATCTGTTTGGTCTTTGGTCTGCTGACGACGCTCGTTCTTTTCCTTTCGATCTTTCTTCACGAATATGCACATTCGGTCGTCGCGCGGCGCGAAGGCATCGAGGTTTTAGAGATCGTTCTGCACCCGTTTGGCGGGTTGGCGCGGTTTCGGCACGAGCCTGATACGCCGCGTGCCGAATTTCGGATCGCGATCGCCGGGCCGGCGGCGAGTTTTCTGATTGCGATAGTTTTTGTTGTCTTGTTGGTGGGGGCCGGCGCACTTGATCTGAAAATTCTTTCCACACTCGCGTTTTTTCTTGCGCTTTGGAATTTTCTGCTTGCCGTATTTAATATGTTTCCGGGATATCCGCTCGATGGCGGACGGGTTTTACGCGCTTACCTGTGGCGGCGCGGTACGGATCTGAACGAAGCGACGATTTTGACGGGCAAGTTCGGAAAAATCATCGCGCTCGCCTTGGTCGTTTTCGGCATTATTATTGTATTATCGGCTAACGACGGATTTTTCACCGGGTTTTGGACTATCTTGGTCGGCATTTTTCTATACGATTCGGCACGCGGAATCATCAAACAGGTCAATGAATTTGAAAATCTCAGTGTCGAGGAAGCGATGCAATTGCCCGTTACGATCTTACCTGAATCGGATGTTTTGAAATTTATTGATACGATTTTGCCGCTTCATCGGCGGACGATTTTTCTGGTCGCGGAGAACAAACAATTCTACGGCGTTCTGATGCTTGAAGACTTAAAAAAGCTGCCGCGTGAAGATTGGCAGAAAACAAAGATCCGCAATGTGATGCGTCCGGTCGCACCCGAATATTTTGTCGAGGCCAACGCAACCTTGGGTGAGGCGAAAGTCCTAATGCGGGAAAACGGCATCGGTTCGCTCGGCGTCATCAACTCACGCGGCGAATTGGTCGGCTATCTCCAACGCGGCAGACTTCGGAAACGGGGTTAAAAAGGTAAAAGCTAAAAGGTCAAACTTTAAGTTCAGTTCAAGAAATTTAGATTCTGAATTTCTCAAAGCAACCCAAACTGCGCTTAATTTGCATCGTAAGGAAGATTGTTTATCACGCATCCCTTCCGGCGCGCAGCAAATTTTGATAAATTCATCCGTCAGTTAAGAAGATAAGCGGACTTAAATTCAGATTATTCAAATAATTGGCGATAAAGAAAAACGTAGCGGGCAAACCGCATCTGAAATTGATATTATTAACTAGTTTTTGGTTTTTAGCTGATTTCAGTTTGACAGGGTTTTGACAGCCAAAGACCAAAGAAACTAGTTTCGGCAAATGCAGATAACTGATTACATTTCAAATATAAGCAGCTTGCGAAATGTTATTGACATTACGTTGGTTTTTATCATCGTGTATGTTGTGCTGAGACTTCTGCGCGGTACTCGAGCCGTGCCGACCGTCGTCGGGATGGTTCTGCTCGGTCTGCTCTACTGGCTCGCCGTCGCACAAGAACTGACAACGCTCGAATTTGTTTTGCGTTCGGCGGTTCCGTATATCGGTTTGGCGATCATCGTCTTGTTCCAATCGGAAATTCGGCAGGCATTGATCTATTTCGGCAACCGTTTGCGATTTCCTGTTTTGCGCCGGCATCGCGGAAGCCTTGGCGGAACGATTTATGACGAAATCGTTTTGGCGGTAACGACGCTGGCTTCGGAAAAAACCGGCGCATTGATCGTCATTGAACGCGACGTCGGTTTGCGAAACTTCATTGACGCGGGCGTGCAAATCGACGCAAAACTGAGCTACGACCTGATCGTAACGATCTTTAATCCGTCAACGCCATTGCATGACGGTGCAGTTGTCATCCAGCGCGAACGCCTGGCGGCGGCTTCCGTTTTTCTGCCTTTGACGAAAAATCCGGGCATTTCGCGCGAACTCGGCACACGGCATCGGGCGGCAATCGGCATCACGGAAGGTTCGGACGCGATTTCGGTGGTTGTTTCCGAAGAAACAGGCTTGATAACATTTGTCGAAAACGGCGCGATGAAACGCAATCTCGACACGACCCAACTTCGCGCTTTGCTGCTGAACGCAATGGATATTCCGGTCATCGAACGCAAGCGCGATCAAACAAAAACGATGAAGGAATCGGAAACGGAGATCACCGTTGGCTGATTTCGGATTTGTGATTTCGGATTGCGGATTTTTTATTAAATCCCAAATCCCAAATCCACAATCCCAAATAGAAAGATGTTATTCCCGACTGAAAAAAATTTTGAGAAAGAACAGCCGCAGGCGCTTTTGGCACGCATGTTGCGCAAGATCTTTCTTGATGATTGGCTGATGAAGCTCATCGCTTTGGTCATCACGCTCGGTCTGTGGCTCGGCGTGACCGGGCTTCGTAAACCGACGATTACGACACCTCTTAAAAATATTACTTTACAGCCGCGCATTTCAAATGATTTTGAGATAACCAATACCCTTGTTAATGAGGTGACACTCGTTGTCACCGGCGACAAAGGCAAGATTGACCAGATCAAGAATGAAAATCTGATCGTTTCGCTTGATTTGACGAGTGTTCAATCGGGCGAGCGAATCGTTCAATTGACCCCCGAAAATGTGAGCGTCGAATTACCGTCCGGCGTTAAACTCGAAGAGATCCAACCCAACAAGATCGCCATCAAACTCGAAAAGGTATTGGAACGCGACGTGCCGGTCAAAGCCGAAACCGAAGGCGGCGTGGCGGAAGGTTTTGAAATTTACAGCGCGACCGCCGCACCGCAAAACGTGCGCGTGCGCGGTCCCGAAAGCTATATCAAACCGCTTGATTCGATCTCGACCGAAAAAGTAAATGTTGAAGGTCGGCAGGAAGATTTTACATCGCAGCAGGTTTCGCTCAATCCGGTCAACCCGAAGGTCAGGCTGCTCGACACGACAGCGGTCGAAGTTTATTTCCGAATCGGCGAAAAGCGCGTTGAAAAAAATTACCTTGTACCGGTCAAAATCGAAAATGGCAGCAAGATTGCGACCGTCGTGCTATATGGCGCACAGTCGCTTTTTGTCAATCTGCGTTCCGAAAACCTAAAGGTCGAAATCCTCAAAAACGAAACGGGCGAAAACTATCTGAAACTGATCTTGCCCGCCGAAATCGAAGGTAAGGTCGAGATCCGCAAACTGAAGATCAATTAGTAGATCGTGAAACTGTAGGAGATAATTCCAATCGTTGAATATGGCTTACCGTTTTTTGCAGCGGGTTCGAATTGCACCTTTTTGACTGCTTGAATGCAATTTTCGGTCAAACCGTCGGGCAAAGTCTGAAACGCGGCAATCGTTTTTATCTCGCCGTCCGCGCCGAATTCGACTGCTAATTTAATCGTTCCTTGCGTCTGATTCATTCTCGCTGAATCGGTATAAGAGACGCGTGGTTTTAAGATGATTTTTAGCTTGGTCTGAGTTTCGTCTGATTCTTTTTCCCGATCTGAAATCTTATCGGCTTTCTGAAATGCTTTGACAGCTTTCGATTTATTTTTCAATTTCGTTTCGCTCATTCCGAGATAAAGCCAGGCTTCCCGATCTTTTTCATCGGTTTCGAGCGTTTTTTGCAAAGTTTCGGCGGCTTTTTGATATTCGCCTTTGTTGTAAAGTTCGATACCTTTCTCGCGTTCGTCGTTTTGGCCAAAGATAGTGCCGGCCAAAAACATCAAAATGCTAAGCAGGGTGATTTTGTAAAGTGTTTTCATAAAAGGCTTCCTCCCAAAAAACAGAGTATCAATTCCTGATCCGGTTTGGAAGATTTTTTGGAAAGAATGCTCAGAAAACATTGCGTTCGCAATCACAGTTGTGTGAAGATCACTTTTGTGTTGCCCATCTTCCGATTCTTACCGCGAAAATTTCTTTGATGCTTTTATTTCGGTTAAGAACGAGAAGCGGTCAGTTAAAAATCTTCGCCCGAAAGCAACCTTTTATTTTCGTCGTGCAACCTAAACCAGAAAGAGCGCGTAAAACAATTTACGAAAATTAGTTTCTCCCGTAAATTTCATTCAAGCAAATTCAAAATCTGGAGGTTTTATGTTACAAAAGTTATCTGCTTTTATTCTGCTTGCATTTTCAAGCTGTACGATCATTTATTCCCAAAAAACTCCCGAACCGTCGAAACAACCCGATAAAACGCCGAAGCCAATGGTTTGGTCATTTCAGTTTGGCGGAAGTTATCTCGGCATCGAGCCGCAGGAAATAACGAAGGAAAACTTCGGCAAATTCGGTTTGAGCAGCGTGCGCGGCGTGGCTGTGGAAAAAGTTGTGGAAAACTCGCCTGCCGCCCAAGCCGGACTTCAAGCGGGCGATGTCATCGTCAAATTTGAAGGCGAAGAAATTACGAGCGTCCGCAAATTATCGCGTCTGATCTCGGAAGTCGCCCCCGATCATCAAGTAAAACTGACGATCCTGCGAGGCGGCAGCGAACAGGATATTACCGCAACGATCGGCAAACAGGAAATGCCGGCCGTTTTTGACGGTAATTTCAAGATGCCTGAAATGCCGCAAGTGCCGAAAATGACTCCGATGCCGCAAATGCCGCAGGTTCAGGTCATGCCGCCGAACGGCAAAGGCGAAGGATTTATCTGGAAAAACGATGGCGGAAATGTCTTCTATTTCGGCGCAAATCGTCAAATCGGAGTCAGTGTTTCGTCGCTGACCAAACAGCTCGGCGAATATTTTGGCGCGCCGGACGGCAAAGGCTTGCTGATTACCGATGTCCGCGAAAATTCGCCCGCCGCAAAAGCCGGGTTGAAAGCAGGTGATATTATCATTGAAGCTGACGGCAAAGACGTTAAAGGCAACGCGGATCTGATCCGTGCAATTAACGAGAAAAAGGAAGGCGATATCACTCTGACGATTGTCCGCGACCGCAACCGCCAAAACATCCAGGTCACGCCGGAAAACTTGAAAGGCGAACTCGCGCCGCTTTTTGAAGGAAATTCGACGACGATGAATTTTCAAATAAAAACGCCGCAAATGCAACTTACGCCTTTTACGCCGCTCGCACCAATGGTCGCGCCCATTCAATTGAAACGTATTCTTTAAAGTCAAAGAGGTGAAAAGTGAAAAGGTGAAAAAGTCAGCTATCAAAGGTTGATCTCGGCTTTTTCACTTTTACCCTTTTTGGACGTTTGTTTTCACTTTTAACCTTTATTTCTTTCGATTCAAACTGTCCCGCGCCAGCTTATTGGCCTCGTCGCTTAGCTGATGTGCCTCTTCCATGATTTGCTTGAATTTGAGGTCCTTTTCCTTGAATGCCGCGATAACCTGCCCTCGTTGAGCATCATTATTGGGGTCGTAACCGTTACGCAAAACAATCGCCGCCTGGCGGCGTTCCTCAAATGCCAGGATATATCTTTCCAGACCTTGAATTTTCAAATCCAGATAATTTTTATAATCATCGTTGATGTTTTTTTTCCGGGCATCGCTAAGTTTGTTGATCGCCTCTTTGCCGGCTTCGATTCCGGCGTTGATTTGCACAACCAGTTCTTCCGCGATCGCCTTGACCTTATCAACATCCTTTCCTTTCAACGCGGTCTGGAGTTCATCCAAACGATCCTCATTGTCATTTAAGCGCTTTTTGATCTGCTTCAGCACGTCGTTGGCCTCTAGGACAAGCTTCCCCGCTTCTTCGGTTTCGTCAAAGAAGCTGCTCGTTTGCGAGGAATTGTTTTTTCCGGTACACGCCGCGCCGTAAAGAATTAACCACAAAGATACAAAAATACAAAGATTTTTCAACACCAATGTTTGTAAGTTCGCTTTTAATATCATAAGAGCTTGGTATCTTCGCAGTGAAAATCAATCCGTCAAACGAAAATTCTCATTCGATTTTCTACGCCAAATGAATCCGTCTAAAACATAATGCGTCAATTGCGGGACGGCTAGCAACGGCACAAGATAAATTCTTAAGCTTTCCCAATCCCAATCCGCACCGAACAGCCATTGTTTCTCGTGCCAAACGCCGCGATTCCAAAACAATTCTTCGACGTAAGCCAATGCCCAAAGCGTTGCCATAAAGACGAGCCAACTCGACGAAATCGTTTTATAAAACCGTCCGGCAGTTTCGCGCCGCTGACGGGCATAAAAATAAATGAGTGCGAAATAGGGAACGCCGTGAATGATGACGTTCGTGACCGTAAAAGCATAATCGGAATTAAAAACGACGATCCCGACATACCAGCAAACAACGGTCGTCGCGACGACAATATCTTTACCAATATTCAGAAAACTTGTCGCGAAATAAAGATAAATCGATTTGGCAAAATATGCGACCAAAGCGAGAATATAAACCGGAAACAAAACCTGTTCGACAATTTCGGGCAAACTAAAAAAATCGTTCGGCACAAACCAATCAAAGTTTCGGGGCAGTCGCGTCATCCAAAAAGCGAGCGGATAAACGGTTGCAATATAAACCGCAACTGCGTCAATCCACCACGTCAAACGGTCGGTTTCATTCAATTTGCGGCGATAAAGCGCGACCCAACCGTATTGCTGCCGGACAAAATGAAAAACCGCAACGAAAGCCAAAGCCTTCCAAAAAACCAGTTCGCCTTCAGAATAAAGCGCGACGCCGACCGCATAACCGAAAACCGGAACTAAACTATATAGCCAAACTCGCCGTTTAAGCTCTTCGATGTCAAAATAAACCCGAAAAGAAGTTGACCAAACGTGCGCGACATCAATCAGCAACACGGCCGAAACCCAGGTCCAATCCGGCGATTCGTCGTTTAATATTCCAAGCTGCCAGCCAATCGCCAAAAGAAGAAGCGAAAGAACTGCGCTGCCGAGAAAAACCGACAGATCAACTTCACGGGAAAAAAGCCATTTTGATTGCGGCAACGCTTCGTTCATTACAAAAAATTAACTAAATAGGATTATTAAGATCTTCAAAATAATCTTTTTGCTCTTCGCTGACAACTTCAAAAGACCTGCAAACGAATTCATAGCAAGGTCCGTCATCAAAATAAATTCTCAGATGTTTCAAACTTTCCGCATTTTCTCCTGCTTGTAATAAATTTTGTTTTATTTCACTCAGCCAACTGGAATTTCCAACGTCAATTACTTTATCGTAAGCCTCAATCATTTCAAGCGAACAAGACCTGTAATAAGTGCATTTAAAGCTTTCTACTCCGTCAAAAATCAGGTTTTCAAAAATTGCTGAAAAATCTTCCGCGCCTTCGTAAGAATATTCGAGCGAACATTTTCTTCCCAAAAGCTCTGAGAATTTAACACCATTCAAAAAAGCCGTCGAACAAACAGAGATTTTCCAAATGATTTTAGCCATGTTTATATTGATTGAGTTTTCCCTAAAACTTCCTTAGCTGCTCGAATTCCATGATAAAACGCTTCTTCAAAAAGCGCGATGCCGCTCAAGTCTGAATGCGCGAAATGAATATTCCTGAAAGGTTTTTGCGCCTGTTCGCGTGCGCCTGACCATAAGAAATTCGTCCGCGGCGAAATCATCGCGTGTCCCCAGCGCATCACGTCAATCTTTTCGGTCAATTCGCGAATGTTCGGATGCGCGCGCGCAAGATCGGTCAAAACAATATCGGCTAATTGCGGATGATCGAGCGCGAAAAGTTTGGCGCGTCCATTTTCTTCGGCGCACATCGGATAATAATAAGTAAAAACTGCCGCGCCGTAATCAATGCCTTTTTGATGCGTTGAGTTAACGTAACCAAGCGAAGGGCTTTCATACAAAACATTGTCCCACGCAAGCGGAAAATCTTTCACAAAACGGTTTTTCGGTCGGTCTTTCAAAAACAGATTCGCGACAAACCACGCGTTATGCTCGAATTCTTTAACAAACGGCGGCGGCGCGGTTTTGAAATCACGAATCAAATATTTCGCCGTAAAAACGGGCGCGGCAAAAATCGCTTTTTCAGCTCGGATTCCGCGAATCTCGTTTGTTTCCGTGTTGAGATAAATAATTTCCACGCCTTTTTCGTTCGGAATTATTTCAAGCGCAACGGTTTTAAGCCGAATTTTATCCTTGACCCGTTCGGAAAGATAATTGACGAAATGCCCGTTGCCCTCCGGAAAAGTAATGAAGGCTTGGGATTCTTCGCCCGATTTTCTGACCCGTGAACAGAAATAAAAAAGTCCCGCCCACGCCGAGATCTGATCGAGTTTTAAGCCGTAATCGTCGCGCGTCGCGTAATCGCAATACCAGACGAGACGTTCGGACGTAAAACCGCGCTGGCGCAGCCAATCGGCAAATGAAATTTTGTCGAGCGCAACAGCCTCCGCTTCGCCCGAACAATGCGCGACCGGCAAAGTAAAAGCGCGGTTTCCTTGTGAATCACGCCAATTGACCCAAAAATCTATCTGTTTCTGAAACTCGGCAAACTGTAATTTGTCGTCGTCAGATGCGCCGACGTGCAGATATAAACCTTCATACCAGCGACCTTTGTAGAAAACACGCTCCTCGGGTTCGCGGCACAGGAATTGTTCTTTGACGATGATCTCGCCGTTGGCGCTGCGGCCTTCCGTCAAACTCATTTCATCAAGCAGGGCGACGAGTTCAGTGTTTTCCCGAAACGGCACCGGCAAATAATGTGCGCCCCACGGATAAGAAACGATCTCGGAAGTTCCGCTCTGCGCCGTGCCGCCGATCTTGTTTTCTAATTCTAATAGAACAAAATCGTTGAAATCATTTTTTTTGAGTTTGTAAGCCGCGACGAGTCCGGCCGCGCCGCCGCCGATGATCACGACGCGCGTATTTTCCCAATTATTGATTGGAACTTCCACATTTCGCATTTCGCGCAAAATATGACCGACATTCACATTGGCGCCGACGATCTCGCCCGCCACCGAAGCATTTTGAGAATTTGACCGGCACGCCGAAAGGGCAAACGGCACGCCTAAGAAAGCAGTTAAAATTTCTCGTCGGGTAAAATTCATCGGTAAAATACATTCGGAATAAGTGATAAGTGATAAGTGATAGGTGATAAGTTTTTCATTTTGAAACTACTCCGCAGATTTGGTGGATTTAATGGCGGCAATTAACATTTTCTGCAATTCTTCGCGGTCGTCAAGCAAGGATTGCGTTTGTTTTTCACTCAAAAATCCGCCGTCACGTAAAAGCCGTAACCAGAAATTTGTTTTGAACGCTTCTTTATTGGTGACAGAATATTTTTGCAAAAAATCTGTTCGATTTTCACCCTGTTGGGCTTCTTCAATCAAAACTCCGATCGCCGTTCCTGAATCTAAAACTTTTTTCGACAAAACGAATTCGTGTTTTTCATCATTTAAATACTGACTTAATTTTACGATTCGCAAAGCAAATTTGTATGACTTTTCCTGTAAAACGTTTTTACCCATATCACTTATCACCTATCTTTTATCACTTATTCCGAATGTAAAACTATTCAAATCTCCGCCACTCAGCTTCGTAATATCTCACCAAAGCCTGATTATCCAATCGGTTTATCTCAATTTCTTCATTCGGCAAATTTGTATCCGCCGAAAACTCGAACATTGAAGCAAAAGTCTTTTCGTTTAGAAATTTCAGCTCTATGTTATCGGGCAATTTTGTCGGCGCGTCAAACGGGTGTAATTTGGCGAGCGCATAGCCCCAAATACCGAAACTCGGAACGGTCGTTTGGTAAGGTTTGACCGTAAATCCGGCGGCTTCGAGCGTTTTGATGATGCACCAGTAAGATTTTCGCGCGATCAGCGGCGATGTTGTCTGCACAACTATTGCCGAATCGGCTTTAAGTTTTTTCTTTAGAAGATTATAAAAGCGTGTCGTATAAAGTTTGCCGAGCGCGAAGTTGTTCGGATCTGGAAAATCAACAATCGCGATATCAAAAGGCTCTGTTTCGGTTGAGTCGAGCCAGACGAAAGCGTCTCTATTGATAATTGAAACACGCGGATCCTCAAGCGAATGTTTATTCAATTCGCCGAGAACCGGAACCGATCTTGAAACTTTTGTCATTTCAGGGTCGAGATCAACGAGCGTTACGGATTCAACCGATGGATATTTCAAGATCTCACGAACTGCCAAACCGTCGCCGCCGCCGAGAACCAAAATTCGTTTTGGATTTGGTCCGAAAGCGGCAAACGGCGGATGCACGAGGGCTTCGTGATAACGGTATTCGTCAAACGAATTAAATTGCAGATTGCCGTTCAGGAAAAGCGCGTAGCCCGTTTTCCCTTTGGTCACGATGATGCGCTGATAGGGCGAGCTTTTCGCGTAAATGATGTTGTCGGTAAAAAGTGAATCTTCGGCGAGCGACGTCAGATAGTCGGCTTTGATAAAAGCGATCAGGAGCAGCACGATCAAAACAAAGCCGCAGACCCGCAGATAAATGACGCTTTTTTTGATCAACGGTTCGAGCAGCCACGTGCCCCAAATTCCGACGACGGCGTTGAGCATTCCGAAAACCAGCGAAGTGCGCGTCAAACCGAGACGCGGCACAAAAAACAGCGGAAACAAAAGCGATGCGGCGAGCGCGCCGATGTAATCAAAAGCAAGAACGCGCGAAACCAGATCTTTGAAAGAAAGTTCTTTCTCCAGGATCCGCATCAGCAGCGGAATCTCTAAACCGACCAGCAAGCCGACACCGAAAACTAAGCCGTACAACACGACTGCAAAATAACTCAGATTTGCAAATGCAAAAAACAGTAAAGGCGCGGAAAATCCGCCGAGGACGGCGACGCCAAGCTCGATCTCGACGAATTTTCCGGCCACATCTTTCTCGATGAATTTCGACAAATACGAGCCGACGCCCATCGCAAAAAGATAGATGCCGATGATGAGTGAAAACTGCGTGATCGAGTCGCCGAGCACATAAGACGAGAGCGTGGCAGCCAGAAGTTCGTAGATTAGCCCGCAAGTGGCGATAATAAAAACGTTGAGAAAAAGTAACGGAGTGCGATTCATAAAAATTTGTAAAAATCCCGTAAGCTCTTATTGTCGCTGAGGCAGTCATCCGAATCAAATCCCACGAGAGCGTTACTTTCCGCCCGAATAACCGCCGCCGGTCGGGTAACTATTTCGTCTCCCACCGCCTCCGTCCGAATCGTACCCGCCGGAAGAACTTTTAGACGGCGTGTAGGGAACATATTTTCCTTTTTCGATCTTCGTCGGGCCAAATGAAAGCGGCTGCAAAACAGGTCTTGACCGCAGACCTTGCACGGCTGTTCCAATCAAATATATCGAGAGAATTCCTATTCCCAATCCGTAATAAATCTTAGTCAGCATATCTATTTTCCCGATAAAACTCCCGAAAATACTCTTTCCAGAAAGCCCGGTCGCGGCATATTGGCATTTGCCCAGCGCCGACCTTCAAAAGACATTTTGTAAAGCAGAAGTAAAAGCGGCGGAATAATAAACAAAATAATCAGCCAAAATTCGGTCGAAAACTCATTGCGTTTACTTTGCGTTAACGCGAATTTTATCGGCAAGGGTTTTTCCCAACTTTTCCAATTTCCTTCCGCCCGAATCTGATATTCTCCGGTCGCTGTGATCTTCTCGACCTTATCTCGCCCAATGTATTGGTTTGCCCACTCTCTAGAGGAATCGTTACCGTCTTTGACCTGTTCCGGATTATTTATGTTCAGTTCGGCATTGGCAGGAACAAGTGAAACGTCAAATTCCGACCAGCTTTCGTATTCAAGGCCGGCAGAAATAGTAAAGTATGTAGTGTCTTTCTTGTCAATAAGTACCGGTGAACTGTAAAAAACTGTTTTAGAATCGGCTGACGGCGCCGGCGATAGTAATAATACCTGCTCAAATCTTGTGGCTTGTCTGGAAGATTCCGAATTAAAGAAAAAACTGATCACGGCAATAATTGATATACCAGCCAACAGAATGATCAAACTTGCTCTCAGCAATTCGTTATGAAGAAAGGGTTGATTGGGCGCGACAAGACTCGACGCCAGGGTCATCACATTAAAGGCTTTTTCTACTTCTTCGCGTTTGAGGTATGTTCCGAGCGACCAGTTTATTTCCTTGTCGG
>JANLTD010000909.1:0-2272 GCA_031362765.1 Acidobacteriota bacterium
CCCGCGTGTAGAAAATATAGACCGGGCAGGCCGCCACCAAGCGCCCGGCTTGTCGGATCGTCACAAAGCAAGGTGACCATCCGGAACCCGGGACAGCAGACCCGGAGACATGGAGTGCTTGCAAGTACTCCAGGCGCATGAACGGCGTGGGTTGCGTTTGCACCGAGAGCAACTGATTCCACTCCGCCACATCGATGTCGCCGGGATCATCATGGACCTGGATGAGATACTTGTCTGCCACCGGTACTTGCCCTGTATGCCAGCTCAGAAAATGGTCAAAGTTGTCATGGCCCAGGTCAACGCGACGGTGGGCGATCTGGCCGGCAATGCATCATTGATCTTTGATGCCGCGTCCAAGGCTTGCGGTTTATAGTTTCTTTCGACGATCTGATGGTAAATTTCGGTTTTCCCCGAAGCGTTCAGATCATTGACCGAATTAGCCGAGATCCAACCTGTTGCGGTTTTGCCGCCCGCTGAATATTGAACCTTATACCACGCCGGATTTTTTTCCGTGACGCGCAAAACCGTCCCGAGTTTGACGTTTGAAACAGTCGGCGCGTCCGATTTTGCCCGACTTCTGACCGGAACGGAAAAAGTCGTGACGATGATCTGCGGAAATTCGGCGGAATTCTTTTCAGTTGTCTTATCGGTCGTTTTGTCAGCAGTATTGGTTTTCGGCTTAGTTTTCGCCGTCGTTTTCGGCGTTGCCGGTTTTGTTGTTTTAGTTGTTGCCGGCTTTGTTTTATTTTTATCCGCCGTTGTCGGTTTGGTTGTTTTGGCGTTTTTGTCGGCCGTTTTGGCGTTCTTGTCGGTCTTTCTATTTTTTGAAGCCGTTTTATTATTTGCGGTCAAAGCAGGTTTTGAGCTTGTTTTCGTTCCTGTCTTTGTGTTTTTGACGGTCGTTTTCGCCGTCGTTTTCGGTGTGACCTTTGTTGATGTTTTACTTTTCGACGTGGTTGGCGTCTTGACGTTTTTGGTCGTTGTTTTCGATTTCGAAACGGTCGTCGGAGTTTTTTTCGGGGTCGGTTTGGTTTTCGCCTGCGTCGTTTTTTTCGGTGTCGGAGTCGCTTTTTTCTTCGGCGTCGGTGTCGCCCTGGCATTACTTTCTTCGGCGCTTTCAACCGTTGTGGCAATAAAAGCAGGTGCGAAAAGCATTAAAAGCGCAAGCACAAATCCGATTTTCGGGCGTGAAAACTTTTTGGTAAATCTTAAAAACATTTCTCTCTCCGTTATTTTTCGTTGCTTTTTTTCAAAGCCGCGGCGTTTCTTTGCAAACCGGCCAGTTTTGTTCGTTTCATCGCGCTGCGGCGAAATTTTTCGGCATATTTTTCGGGTGAGAGCGATAATATCTCGTCCAAATCAGCCATCACATTGCCTTCGCGCGGCTCAAATCTTATTTCACCGGTCGGCTTTTCAAAACGATTCCAAGGGCATACATCCTGACAAATATCACAGCCGTAAAGCCAGCCGTTTAGGTCCTTGATAATTTCGTCGGGAAAGTTCGGGGCGCGAAGTTCGATAGTAGTGTATGACAAACATTTTCGGGAATCAACTGTGTAAGGCGCGACAATCGCCTCGGTCGGACACGCGTCGAGACAAAGCGTGCACGTTCCGCAATGGTCCGAGACGATTTCCGTTTCGTAATCAAGTTCTAAATTGAGCAGAATTTCACCGATAAAAACCCACGAGCCGTATTCTTTTGTAATTAAATTTGAATGTTTGCCGATCCATCCGAGTCCGGCGCGCGCCGCCCACGCTTTGTCCATAATGGGTGCGGTATCAACACAGATCTGCCCTTCGGCCGTTGCGTCAATTGATTTGATGAAGCCGAGTAATTCGCGCAATTTTTCCTTTAATACATCGTGATAATCATCGCCCCAGGCATAGCGCGAAACTTTGCCTTTGGCCGGGTCGTCTTCGTGCTCGGACGGCGTGAAATAATTGAGCGCGACCGAGATGATGGATTTTGCTTCGGGAAACAACAAATTGGGATCGGCGCGTTTTTCGGGTTCGCGCTCCATCCAAAGCATTTCGCCATGATAGTTTTTTTCAAGCCATTCACGCAGATGAATTTCTTCCTCGTGCAAAGGCGCGGCGCGAACGATACCGATCTTGTGAAAACCGACCTCGAGCGCTTTTTGTTTGATTTTTTCGGAAAGTGAAACCACAAATGAATTTTGCCACAGAAATCATCGAAGTTCACAGAGCGAAGACAAGACTCCGAAATTCGATAAATTCTGCGGCAAAAAAGTTAAAGAAAATTTTTGAGTCC
>JANLTD010000916.1:0-7926 GCA_031362765.1 Acidobacteriota bacterium
GCCGGAAAAGAAATGGGCGAATTTCTGAAAACGTATAACTCACGAGAAGACAAAGACCCGCGTTGGCAGCGTTGGTTTTCGATTTACGGTCCGGTTGAACTTTATTCGATTGAGGCATCTTCCGATTACGACATAAAAATTTGGGCGCGGGGAACGTTGACCAAAGGATGGGTCCAATTTCGCTTGGTTTTAGAAGATGCGCCTCCGCATAAATTGGATGGTATTGGAATTACGACAGGCTATCGTCCAAAAGTTATTATAAATTCAGCCAAGTCAATAGCCTCTAAGCAGCTGGTTAAGATTGTCGGCATTTATCTCAATCAATTGACCAAAGCCGATTATTTCTCCGGCACGGTGCTGATTGCCAAAGACGGCGTGCCGATTTTCCGCAAGGCGTATGGAATGGCAAGCAAGCGTTATAATTTCAGCAATCAACCCGATACCAAGTTCAATTTGGGTTCGCTCACGAAGATGTTCACCGCTGTGGCAATTGCTCAGTTAGCCGAGCAAGGCAAACTTTCGTTCAACGATACGATTGCCAAATATCTGCCCGATTATCCAAACGAAAACGCAAAAAAAGCGACCATTCACCAATTACTCACTCATACCTCAGGAATCGGGCGAGGCAAATGGCATAACGAAGCCTTTCAAGATCGTTTTATCCGAACAATTTCGGAACAATTAGCAATGACCGTTAGTCCGCCTGATTTTGAACCGGGCACCGACGTACGTTATAGCAACGAGGCTTGGATCGTGCTAGCGGCAATTATCGAGAAAGCGAGTGGAAAAAACTATTACGACTATGTTCAAAAAAACATCTACGACCGCGCCGGAATGAAGGATAGCGGTGCATTTGAAGGTGACCGGGAAATTCCGAATCTGGCGACAAACTATACGCATTTTCGTTGGAAAGGTGAGCGCGATTTTGATTTTGAAGCCGGAGAGCGACGAAACACGAATTTTATGAGCGCAATTCGCGGCAATGCTGATGGCCGCACTTTTTCTACCGCAGATGACCTAAACCGTTTTGCCGTCGCTCTCAAAAATTACAAAATATTAAACGCCGAATCATTAAAACTCCTAACGACAAGGCACGTTGACCTTCCGGCGCCGTCCTGGTCGGGAATCAAAGAAAGCTTTGGCTACGGACTTGAGATTAAATCGGTCGGCGACCTTACCTACACCGGAAAAGCAGGCAGTTCGGATGGCGTGAGCACGCGTTTTGATATGTATTCAAACGGCTATACAGTAATTGTTTTGTCAAATTACGATTCGGTTAGCGATCTCGTGGTAGGCGATCATATTCGGGATCTGTTTTTGGGGAATTGAAGAAAGATCTGCAAAAAAGAAGCAGAAAATATAAAAGTGAGTGCAGAAAATGAAAAAATTAATTCTTTGGGTTTTAGTAATCATAATGAGTTTTTTGCCGGTCTTTGGTAAGACGGAGAAATCCTTGGCAATTATTAATGTGACGGTCATTGATGTACGCGAAGGTCTTGAGCTTTCTGAAATGACGGTTATTATCTCCGGAAATCAAATTTCTCAAGTCGGGAAGACAAATGCCGTCAAGATCCCAAAAGGCGCAAAAGTTATCAATGGCGCAGGGAAATTTTTGATTCCCGGTTTGTGGGATGTTCATACTCATTTTACTGATTCGGGTAAATCTTCTTTCAGCCTATTTATCGCCAATGGAGTAACCAGCATCCGTGATATGTATGGCGATTTGGACCAACTGAAAGCGTGGCGCAAAGAGATTGAAGGCGGGAAAATTATCGGTCCGCGGATGAAAATAACGGGCGCGGCAATTGAAGGCTCGGAGGTTGCAGGTTTCCACAAATTTATCAAAACTCCGGCCGAAGCTGAAGAATTTATTGCATCTCTTGCCGCAAAGGGAGCTGACCACGTTAAAATCCGCAGCTATGCGTCAAAGGAAGTCTATATAGCGATTTGCGAATCAGCTAAGCGTCATAACTTAAAACTCGTCGGACACGCGCCCTGGGGAATTGACTATTCAATCGGTTTTAGTTCGGGACAAGTTAGTTTTGAACACGGTTATTACCCATATCCTTTGAGCAAAATGTCGGCGGAAGAGAAGAAACAAGTAATTGAAACGATGGTCAAAAATAATGTTTATCTTGTTCCGACACTGGTCACTTGGGAACCGCGAACTAAAGCTTATATGGATGTCGAAGCGATGGTCAATGATCGGTCGGATAAGCTCGACCCACGTCGAAAATATATCGAAGATTCCCTATTAAATACCTGGAAAGAAGGCCTCAGATACCGTAAAGAAGAAAAACGCGAAGGTTTAGCGGGTTGGCGAGAAGTTCTTGACAGTTCGGCAAATGAAACCGGCGAACTGTTTCGAGCCGGCGTAAGCGTGATGCCGGGCACAGATACGGGCGCAACGGCGATCTTTCCCGGCTTCGATTTACACGAAGAATTGCGTCTATTTGTCGAAAAAATGGGCTTAACGCCCGCCGAAACTCTCCGCAGTGCAACGCTTGCGCCCGCCGAATTTTATGGTATTTCTTCAACTCTCGGCACAATCGAACAAGGAAAACTTGCGGACTTGGTTTTGCTAAATGCTAATCCTTTGAACGACGTCAAAAACACAAAACAAATTTCTGCCGTAGTAGTCAATGGCAGATTTTTAGCTCAAAAGGATTTGCAAAAGATGCTGGAACAGGTTGAGAAAACTGTGAAATTAAATAGAAAACGCGTTTCTACCATGTTAGAAAAGGCGAACAAGCAGTCTTAAATCACGTTTTGCATACAAATCAAACAGGTCGAGATGCAAGAGTCGATGATTGGTTTGGAAACCATTTGAAATCGGCGTAACGTTCGTGATGACCTTAATAAAGGACGTATTTCATTTTTTGATACCAACTAAATGTTGGTTAAAGCACGAGGATCGAATGGTTAAATTATAGCCTTAAGGTGTCATTTTATCCGTATCAACGATTTGCCATTTAAAGCTTAGATAGCTGAGTTTCAGGCAAATTTGTTCGGACCTGTTTTGTTAGAAACTAAATTAATTAAAGGAGACTTTGCGTTATTTTTCCCGACCAACAAGTTTGAGAAAGATTTGTGCAATCGAATATTTATGAAGAAATTATTGAAAATACAGAGCTTATTTATGATGGCAAGTCTATTGCTAATCCTGGCAAGTAACATTTTTGGTCAAGTCGTGACCACACCGAGACCCGTCAGTCCGGCGGCGGAGGTAAGACAGACGATCGGACTTTCGCAGGTTACGGTTAATTATTCAAGACCGCGTTTGACGCTCAACGGCGATGACCGAACGGGAAAAATTTGGGGAGCTCAAGTGCCTTACGGATTAACGAATTTGGGATTTGGGACGGCAACGAAAGCTCCGTGGCGTGCCGGCGCAAACGAAAATACGGTTATTACTTTTAGCGATGATGTAAAAATCGAAGGAAAACAACTTCCGGCAGGAAAGTACGGTTTTCACATCATTGTCTACGAGGGCAATAAAGCGACGCTCATCTTTTCCAAAACTTATACTTCGTGGGGCAGTTTTTATTATGACGAAAGCGAAGATGCTTTGCGGGTTGACATTACTACCAGAGAAATCCCGAAGACCGAAATTTTGACTTATGAATTTACCGAAATGGGGACGGATTTTGGCGTTTTGGCGTTATCGTGGGATAAAAAACAATTCGCGTTTAAGCTCGAATTTGATGTCCAAAAAATAGTTTTGCAAAACTTCAGAAATGAACTGAGATCAACGGCAAGCTTTACCTGGCAGGGTTTTGAAAGTGCGGCGGCTTACTGTCTGCAAAATCAAATCAATTATGAAGAAGCGATCAAATGGATTGATGCTTCGATCAGACTTAACGGAAATTTCAAAAATCTCTCAACAAAAGCGCAATTATTAACGGCATCAGGTAAAAAAGCCGAAGGCGATAAGAAACTTGACGATGCGGTTGCGGTTGCCAATCAAGCTGAAATTAACAATTTAGGTTATCAATTGCTTGGGCAAAACAATTATCCGTTAGCCATCAAGTATTTTATCCTCAACACGCAAAAATATCCGACCGATGCCAATACGTTCGATAGTCTCGGCGAGGCTTACAAGGTGGCGGGAGATAAGGAAAACGCGATCAAAAATCTCAAGAAAGCATTGACTTTAAATCCTCCGCCGGCAGTTAAGGCCAACTCTGAAAAGCTTTTGAAAGAATTGGGGGCTTTATAGTTTTTATTGAACCAAAAGTAAATTAAGTTTCTTTTTACTTTGATTTTGCTTTGCGTTTTTGCGGGAAAGAGTTTTTAAAAACGTCTCCCGTAAAGGCGTAAAACCGACTATGACAGACGGCAAAGATGGCGAAACTATCAGAAAAAATAGATTTATGGATGTCTTTGGCAAACGCGATGGACGCTGGCAAATAGTCGCCGGACATTCATCCGGCATTCTCGGCACCGCGGAAGTGGAAAAACTTGTCATAACAATCATTCGTGGGGTGTTTTTCTATAGACCAAGGCGAAATATTATGAAATTCAAAACAATTCAAATTCTAGTTGTAATATTCATTCTTGCGTTTGTTTCCCAAGCCCAAACCGCTGAACAATGGCGTGCGGATTTACATTTTTTAGCCGAACAAATGCCAAAAGTTCACCCAAATCTTTTTCACTATATAAACCGTGCTGAATTTGACTCGGCAGTAAAAAAACTAAATGCCCGAATTCCGAAACTGAACCGTGAACAAATAATCGTTGAGATGCAGCGAATTGTTGTGATGGTTGGCGAAGGCGAAGGGCATACGCAGATCGGACTGACCTGGGACAACAAAATCGGTTTTCGCCAATACCCGCTTCGACTCTATCTTTACAGCGATGGGTTGTTTGTACGGGCGGCTTCGACGGAATTTGCGGATGCAGTCGGAAAGAAAGTTGTCAAAATTGGAAAGTTTTCCGCGCCCGATGTGATGAAAATTGTTCGTCCTTTAGCGCAACACGATAACGAAATGACCGTCAAAGATGTTTTACCAAATCAAATAGTAATTCCCGAAGTCCTTTATGCGCTCGGAATTATCGAGAATCAGGAACAGGCAAAATTTACGTTAGCAGATGAAACGGGAAAGCAGTCAACAATTGATTTGAAACCGATTGCGAGAAATGCCGAAATAAAATGGATTCGCGCGAATGAAAAATCGTCAAATCCGCTCCCGCTTTATCTGAAAAATCGGACGGAGAATTTTTGGTTTGAGTATTTGAAAGATTTACAAACTGTCTATGTTCAGTTTAATGCTGTGCAAGATAAGGAAAATGAAACTATCGCCGAATTCTTTCAAAAAGTTGTTGATTTTGTTAAATCAAATTCAGTAAATCGGCTCGTACTTGATATTCGTTTGAATAATGGCGGAGACAATACGCTGATAAAACCAATCATTCAAGGCATTATCAATAGCGACAAGATCAATCGCAAGGGCAGATTTTTTACCATTATTGGTCGCCTCACATTTTCAGCCGCACAGAATTTAGCCAACGCTTTGGAAAAAGAAACCAACACACTTTTTGTCGGCGAGCCAACCGGCGGAAAACCGAATCATTACGGCGACGCGACAAATCTCGTGCTTCCAAACAGCAAAATTACGGTGCGCGTTTCAACAATTTACTGGCAAGATATGCCGTTGACCGATATACGCCAATGGATTGCGCCACAAATCAAAGCAGCACTTTCGTCTAACGATTATCAAAACAATCGCGACCCGGCGTTGGAAGCGATTCTTTCTTATCAAATAAAACCTTGAGCATTTTTATATTTTTCGGTTCTTTCAAACATATTTCACAAAACTTTGAAACTAATTTCAAGACTTTCGGACAATTTACGGATAAGTTAAATCTCAACGAATTACAAATTTATGATAGAGAAAATTTTATTTATCGGTTTAATAATTTGGCTGTTTGTCGCAAATGCCTTTGGGCAAAATACAACGCCTGTCACGGTTGGGCAATCGTTCACGATGAAATCGGCGATTCTCAATGAAGAACGCAAGGTTTTGGTGGCATTGCCAAAGGATTACGAGAAAAGCACTCAAAAATATCCGGTCATATTTGTTTTGGACGGCGAATGGAATTTTCCGTTTGTCGCCGAAGCCGTCAAAGTTTTGGCTGATAGCGATCGAATGCCGCCGAGTATCGTGATTGGCGTGACAAACAGCGACCGCAACCGCGATTTTACGACCAAGCTAAACGGAGATTTCCAAAAACCTGATTTTATGAAAGAAACGGGCGGAGCAGATAATTTTCTGAGCTATCTCGAAAAAGAATTAATCCCGTTGGTTGATAAGATCTTTCGCACCGAACCGCATCGAACTATCGTCGGGCATTCGCTTGGCGGTCTTTTCGTATGGCATTCTTTGGCAAACAAGCCGCAACTCTTTCAATCTTATCTGATTTTGGATGCCAGCGTTTTTTGGGACAACGGCGTCGTCGTCAAAGAGGTCAAGGAATTTTTCAAAAAGAATCCAACGGCTAAAGCTCGCGTCTTTTGGGGACGTGACCGCATTCCGCGCGCGGTTTGGTTTGATCAAAATACCGAACTTTTAGAATTTTGGGAAAAGACGCCTCCGAAAAATGTGAAGTTTAAGTTTTACGAAATGGAAGACGAAACGCATTCGACGCTCGTTTTCCCGGGTAGTTATTTTGGATTGCGAACACTTTACGCCGATTATTTGATTCCAATGACTGAAAAAATGACGCTGACCGAAATAACCGATCATTACGCTGCGCTTTCCAAAGAATTCGGCTTCGAAGTGAGAATTCCGCGAGGAAGAATCAACGGAGTCGGCGGTCAATTTAAGACGCTGAAAATGTTCAAAGATGCGATTGCGCTCTATCAAATCGGTCTGAAAAGCTATCCGCCTTCAATTGAGATGCTCGACGGTTTAGCCGAAGTCTATGAAGCCGATAATCAAACGAAACTCGCGCTGGAAACTTATCAAAAAGCCGATGCGCTGACCGCTGAACAATCTGAAACTCGGCGCGCAAACCGCAAAGGCAAGATCGAGAATTTGAAAAGACAACTTAATCTGAGATGAATAAAGTGAAGAAAATATGAAACAAGAAAAAATTTTTGTTGGTTGTGATGATAATAATCGGGAGTCCATTGATTGCGGGGTTCGCCATTCGGGCGCAACAAATATCCGGCGTCAAACTGATACCGAAACGTCTGACAAATGTTAAAGATGCGTATCCTGATTTGTCACCCGATGGCAAGGAGATTGTCTTTATGTCAAACCGCACCGGAAATTTAGTGGTGTTTGAATCTGAAAAACTTTTGAAGTGAATTGAACAATAATCAATTGAGATCGTAAAAAATTATCAAATACCAAGAAGGCGAGATTATGAAAATGAAAATTATTTTACTGATTGTTATTGCGCTACTTTTTACAGTTTCTGCTTTTGCCCAAAAAGAGAAAGACAAATACGCGGAAAATAATCGTCAGCCGGAAGTCTTCGGCGCGGGCGTGTTATCCGTTGGCGAAGTATTTCGCGGCTCGTTTGCGCCTGATGGACAGACGTTCTATTTTTTCAAAAAAGTCACTTCCACACAAGAAGAATATCGGATTTTCGTCTCACATTTGGTTAATGGTAAATGGGGCGAACCTCAACGAATCACTCTCGGCGGCGAATATTCAGACCTCTATCCATCAATTTCAAAGGATGGAAAACGAATGGTTTTCGCCTCGTATCGGCCTGCGCCCGGAGATACTTCGACCAAACCCAATGCGCATCTCTGGTATGTTGACAAAAAAGGAAAAGATTGGGGAAAACCCGTTTTTATAACCACCGTCAATAAACTTGGGCATTATCATTCATGGGCAGAAATCGGATTTAATGGCAATCTTTATTTTCGGCAAACAACACCGGATTGGAAACTTACTCAAACCTTTGTTTCGC
>JANLTD010000922.1:0-2486 GCA_031362765.1 Acidobacteriota bacterium
AGAGTTTCGGCAGTTGTCGGTTCACATACCCACGTCCAAACAGCCGATGAAAGAATTCTTGACGGCGGCACGGCGTATATTACCGATATTGGAATGACCGGCAGTTACGCGGGCGTGATCGGAATGGATAAATTTCAGGTCATCGAACGCTTTACAAAAGTTCCCGCGCCGCGCGCCGAACATTCAAAAGGCGAAGTCTGGATCTGCGCCGTGGTCATCGAAATTAACGAAGAAACCGGTCAGGCGACAAAAATTGAAAGATTAAAAATCGAACATTTTTTCTAATTAACAAACAAACAAACAAAAGCAGGTCAGCAAATGTAATACGGATTTTTGTTTTCGTTCAGAGTTCACGATTTATCGTGAAACCGCGGCGCTTCGCTGGCGGTTGGCAATTGAAGTTTGGACTCTGAACGAAAACCAAAATAAAGATAATTTAAGCATTGCTTCACAAATGCAAAGGCTTCATCTATTCAGTTCAACATTTTCGTAATAAATCCAACCTTCGTCATCCTCATAATCGTTTTCTTTGCCGCATAAAGAGCTATTGGCATAGCTGCAGCCGCTATTGTAATCAGTTACTCTGATCCGATACCAAAGTCTGCCGGTTTCGCCTATTTTGGCTTCCAAAATTTCAAACTTCGAATTCGCATACATCAACCCTATTCTCGGGTAATTAGGACTCGCATCGCTTCGAATAATCACATCTTTGGTAGTTCGCCCGATTTTTCCGACAAGTGAAGCATACGGATTCGATGTACTGCTCGAAGAAGCCGGACTGGACGACTTTTTAGGCGAGGGCGAAGGCGATTTACTTTGAGTTGTTGAAGAATTGTTACTGACACCCGAAGATTTATTCGCAGCAATCATAACGGCCATCAAAAAAATTGCGGCGACAATTACGCCTCCTATTAACAAAGGTGTATTTGAACCTGACCTGGTAACAGGCGTAATTGGGGTGTTTTGGTTAAATACGTTTGTGGCGGCATTATTGCTGATCGGTATCGGCGGCGGCGGCGGTTTTGTTTCCGACAATCGTGCATTTGGCGCCGGGATATTTGATGGCTGAAATGGATATGGAGTGATTGGCGGCGGCAAATTCATTGTTTGAGTTCCCATCTGACTCGCCGTTTTGAACATTTGCCCGCAACTATTACAAAAAACGGTGTCCTTCGGATTTGGCGTGCCGCAGTTCGGACAGATCGAGCCAAGCAGGAGCGTTTTCGGGTCGGAACTTCCCTGATTGACAGTCGCGGGCAATGCGTTTATTTGCAAACCGCATTTACCGCAGTGAACTCTGTCGGATTTGCCCCAGTTACCGCAATTCGGGCATTGCGTCGAGCCAATTTTTTTACCAAGATTTTGCGTGGTTGCACCGGCCGGGATCGGTTCGACCTGGCTTGGCATTCGAGTTGATTCCGTCAAAAAAGTTGATTTTTGACAAAAAGGACATTCCGCCCGCGAGGTCAGCAAAACAGCTCCGATGTCTTTGCAATCGTGCTGATGAATTTTTGCAGAAAAACTCTTCTCACAGCCCGGACAATTCGGCGCAACACCTTTTGTCTGATCTATCTTGAAAATTTTGCCCTTCGTGTCTTCTTCCGAGTCGTATGCGACAATTTTACATTCCTGACAAACATATCGTTGAATGATCTTTCTTTCGCAATTGATACAATTTTCCGAGGCTTTGCCGCCTGTACCAAACTGACTTGGCGAAAAAATCTGACAATCGCAGCAATACTCCCAAAATTCTCCGTGCGGAAAATCTTGTGAAAGCGCATGCTCACGGATCTCGCAAATGATCTCAGGCTTTTCCCTAACTTCAAAAACCGTTTGATGCTGTGGACAACGAATTTTTATCTGTCGTTTTATTAATTCTGTATCCATAAATTTTTACCAATGAAAAACGAATAAAAAAAATCTTGTTTATCCTTCTGATTTCGAATTAAAGAACTGAATTTCGCTCGCGTATCTGCTTAAAATAAAATCACAGTTTATCTCGTATTTCGAGCAACTGCCAACTTTACTTGTCTGTATAAAATGCCGATCTTTAGGCGAATAGTTCCCAAAAGGATTTCAGGGACGTTTCGCGACAGGTTTTAGTTGACGATAATATTTTGCACTATAAACGCCGCTCGCGCGCCCATCCGAACCTAATACTTTTGCCTTCAGCTCGACAGTTTGGTTCGCTAACACCTCGAGAATGAAAGGTGATTGATAGAACCTCGAGTCGGCAGTTGGATTCGTTCCGTTAAGCGTGTAATAAATTTTACCATTTTGAACCGGCAATCTGAGGTCAACATAGGCTTTTTCATCAAACAATAACACTCGGTCGCGAAGTCCATATGGTCCCGGTATCCGATAATTTACTTTTTCCCGCTCAAGTCTCGGAAACTCCTTAGAAAGCCGTTCTGAAAACTCGGCAAAATCTTTCTTTCTATTTTTTGACCATAACACTTCGGCCAAAGCGATTGCGCGTGGAAAAG
>JANLTD010000994.1:0-4440 GCA_031362765.1 Acidobacteriota bacterium
ATCCAACCAAAAAAATTAAAACTTTGTTTTTCCAATTCATTTTTTACAACTCCTGACACGCTGTTCTGAGTTACGCCTTGAGGCGTGATAAATGTTCGCAAATTCACGCCTTAAGGCGTAACTCTAAACTATAACTATTTCAAAGTATCGCGGACCGACCGATATTCCGTTTTACTGCGGATCTTGTATTTACCCGCGTTATCCTTGGTCTTAAACTGAACCTCGATCTTCCGTTTGCGGCCGTCATATTCCTGATTCGCCGGTTTGTACGTGATGATAAATTGCGACCGAAGCTCATCGCTGATTTTCTTAAAGGCTTTTTCGAGTGCAAAGATATCGCCCGTAAAAAATGCTTCGCCGCCTGTTTCATCACACAAACGCTCGAGATATTTGTCGCCTTTGTCCTTGACCGTGCCGGCTTCGACGCCCGGCACCGAGCCAAGAAATCCTTCCTTTGTAGAGATGGCAAAAATGGTCGTTTCGGTTCGCTGCGCAATATCAATCGCGTCATTTAAATCGGCGCGGCTGAATGTATCGTCACCGTCGGTGATGATCACAATGACCCGTCGGCCGGGCGCGTTTCTGAGTTTTTCATCGGAAAATTGCCAGATCGCATCGTAAAGCGCGGTTTGTGAGCCAACCTTTTTGACCTTGTCAACGGCTCTGTCCAATAGGTCGAGCTTGTCCGTAAAATCCTGAATCAGATTAACTTCGTGGTCAAAGGTCATAAATGCGGCTTTGTCTTTACGAAGCCGCACGACCGTGTAAAGAAAATTGCTCGCCGCTTCTTTTGAGAACTTCATTTTTCCGGCAGTCGAAGGCGATGTGTCCATCAAAACGCCGACATAGACCGGCGGATTCGTCTTTTCATCCGTGAAAAATGTGATTTCCTGCGGAACGCCGTCTTCTAAAACGATAAAATCGTTTTTCGTAAAACCCGGAATCAGATTTTTCTTTTTATCCTTGATCGTCACAGGCAGCCGAACTTCAAACGTTTTCAAAGTATCATCAACAACGTTTGTCGGTGTCGGCTTCGGAGTCGGAGTCGGTGTCGGCTTTTGCGCCGATACCGCAAAGACAAGAAACAAAACAATTAATTGACCAAATATGCAGCGAATTGGATTTTTCATAAACTGAACTATGTTAAAAATTTCGGACAGACGCAATTTTCGATGCCATCAGGCACACGATTGTTGCCCAAACGTAAATCGCTAGTATAACAAAATAGTGGTTAGAGGTCAGCGGTCAGTGGTCAGTTTTGTTTTCCGATTAGAAAAAATCTCCGAATCTATGTAACCTGTATATACTTTGCGTCTTTGCGCTTTCGCGCCTTTGCAATAAAAATATGAATCAAAATATTTTCAGAGAATATGACATTCGCGGCATTGTCGGGCGCGATCTGACGGACGAAACGGTTGCGGTTTTGGCACAGGCAATCGGCACATTTTTCCAAAAGAACGGCGCAAAACGCATCGCTATCGGCTATGACGCACGGGAAAGTTCGCCGCGCTTTTGTGAGATCCTGACGCGCGGCTTTAATGAAACAGGCTGCGACGCGGTGCTGATCGGCAGAGTTCCGACGCCCGTGTTGTATCACGCGGTTTTTACCAAAGAAGTTGACGGCGGCGTGATAATTACTGGTTCGCACAATCCGGCTGACCACAACGGTTTTAAGATCTGTCTCGGAAAATCTACTCTTTTCGGCTCGCAGATTCAGGAAATCAAACAGATCGCGCTCGCCGGCAATTTTTCAAACGGCACGGGAATAAACCAAACAATCGAAGTTCTGGCTGATTACGAAGCGGATATTTTGTCGAGAATCGCGCTCGGAACGCGAAGATTAAAAGCGGTCGTTGACGGCGGAAACGGAATGGGCGGCGTGACGGCCGTTCCCGTTTATGAAAAGCTCGGCGTTGAGCTCGTCAAACTTTTTACCGAACCCGACTCCCAATTTCCGAATCATCATCCCGATCCGACCGTCACCGAAAATCTTCAGGACTGTATCGCGGCCGTCAAAGAATCGGGCGCGGACTTAGGCATTGCATTTGACGGCGACGGCGACCGGATCGGTTTGACTGACGAAAACGGGCGCATTATCTGGGGCGATGAATTGATGATCTTGCTATCGCGTGAAGTCTTGAAGGAAAACCCGCAGGCGACGATCATCGCCGAAGTAAAATGTTCGCAAAATCTGTTTGACGACATCGCCGCGCACGGCGGAAATCCGATCATGTGGAAAGCCGGACATTCGATCATCAAATCGAAAATGAAGGAAACCGGCGCCGCGCTTGCCGGCGAAATGAGCGGACATATCTTCTTTGCCGACCGGTTTTACGGCTTTGACGACGCAACCTACGCAGGCGCACGAGTTTTGGAAATTTTGTCAAAAACCGACAAAACTCTTTCAGAACTTTTGGGCGATTTGCCCGAAAGATTTTCAACGCCCGAATTAAGAGTTGACTGTACGGACGAGAAGAAATTCGATGTCGTCGAGCGCATTGCCGAAGAATTTGCGAAAACAAACGAAGTTATCCGCATTGACGGCGCACGGATTTTGTTTGACGGCGGCTGGGGTTTGGTGCGCGCCTCGAACACGCAGGCAATTTTAGTTTTGCGTTTTGAAGCCGATTCGGAAGAGAATCTGGCACAAATCCGCGAAACGGTTGAAGGCCGTGTAAATCACTTAATAATCTAATCGGCCGGATAATTCGATTTAATACAAAATTCGATAAATGTGCAGAACTGTTATAGTAAAAACCTGTTACCTTAGCCGAAAATAATTCTATAATGAATGCGCATATAAGGTTACACGGTTTTCTTATAAAAACTGTTTTGCAGATTAAATCGAAGAAAATTAGACGCCGATTGAACAGATTTCTGCTGATTCGATTTAAAATAATCTGTGCAAATCAGTGAAATCAGCGTTTTTCAGCGTCTAATTTCTTTCTTTTTACCAATAAAATGGTTATAGAAAACCGTGGATGACTCAATGAGTCAGCCGATCTATCGCCGGCCTCGATACCAGAAACCGCCCCCGCCGAATAAGAGTACCAATACGACTATAATAATAATTAGCGTTGTTGTGTCCATTGCCTTTTTCTCCTTTTCTTTCGTTTAGTTGTCATTCGATAGGCCCCATCCTGTTTCAAGCGAACCTGAGTCGAACATTATGCGGAATCATTCCTAAGGATCAACCTATAAATGATGTAAGCCGCACGAATCCTATATTACAACCTATCTGTTTTGTCACACTGTGCGTTTCCGCACAGATCCAACTTTTTATTTTGGTAGGTTTGGCAGGTGCTGTGGACAAAAAAAGAAGCGACAATTGGCAAACTGACTGAATGGATATTGGTTAAAAGTCTCGAAAGGGTAAAATTGTTTCATAGAATTACTCTTAAATATTTACGATTTACGAATTTTATGTCTGAACCTTTAGAACCGCGTTGACGGTGCGCGGATTTTGTTTGACGGCGGCTGGGGTTTGGTGCGCGCTTCAAACACGCAGGCAATTCTGGTTTTGCGCTTTGAAGCTGATACGCAAGAAAATCTCGCGCTAATCCGTAAAAAGGTCGAATCAAGCGTTAAAAGTTTACTGGTGTGATGTTCGACAAATTAAATATTGCAGGCAAAAATCAGAAAGACTATACTGTAGTTAAAAAATCTGAGGTGGATATATGAAAATATTACTGATACTGCTTTTCTTCCTTGCTTTTACGGCAGTCAGCAGCGAGGCGCAAAATGCGAAAATCACATCACTCGTGATCGAACCGATATTTCCCTCATACAATACCGTTACGATTGGCGGATATAACATTTCTTCGACACCGATTTTCGGGGAGTTCAACCCGCGCTGGGAAACTTGCCGCGCTTGCAGTGTAAATACCGAAATAAGTTTATCCGTTTACAGAAATAATAATTCCGACAGCCTCGGACCGATCGGTATCAACGGCTCAACGACGCTCACCATTGACGGAGTCATCTACGATTTCGCAACCGGCTGGCTGGAGATGACGTTTACGGTTCCGCCCGCTAAGATACTACTGACCGATAAACGAAAGAAAAATTTAAGGTTTTCAAGACAAGGCGTTGCGAATATGCACATCAAACTTTGGCGTAACGGTAATGATTATCCAAACGCCCCGGCAATTTTCGAGCAGTCGTTACAGATGAATTGCACGGCTTATCTTAATGTTGCCCGCTATCGAAACTCAAACGGCAATGGCTGGCTGCATGATACGCAGTCATATCAGTGGAACTGCACGGCCGTCGACTAAACCAAGTAATGCCTCCATAAAAAGTTAGGAATTCAAATTTCAACAAATGAAAGCGCAAAGCTCAATGGCGTTAAGTTAAGGATTTACTGTAATAGATTCAATGGTTTAGAATGGCGAGATTATGAAAAAAAGAGGAAATAATCGTTGAGCGGATAAAAGCGGA
>JANLTD010001015.1:0-4099 GCA_031362765.1 Acidobacteriota bacterium
CAATTCGACGATCTGTGCCTGCTGTGCGTCAATCTTTTCCAAACGGTTTAACACTTCGTCAAGCGCCATCAGATCGAGGTTTCGTTCCTTGCCCGCAATCATTTCGGCTTTTCCTAGCGACAGTTTGATCGCCTCGCCGCCGCGTTTTTCGCTATGTTTGGAGCGGGCGTAATCGACCAGAATGCGCCGCATCAATTTTGAAGCGATCGCGAAAAAATGCGTACGATTTTCCCAATTTACTTCGCGCTGGTCAATTAATTTCAGATAGGTTTCGTGAATCAATGCCGTCGCCTGAAGCGTGTGATCCGTGCGTTCGCGGCTCAGAAAACGAGCGGCTTGACGATGCAGCTCGTCATACACAAGCGGCATTAGATCCTCCAGCGCGGCACGGTTTCCGTCGCTCCATTCGCGTAGCATCAGCGTTATTTTACGGGTCTCATTCATTATTATTTCACGCCGATCCCGTCCGGCTGGTGGCGAGAATAAACCCGCCAAATGTTTCGAACAAAATTTATCTTAACCTAATTGAAGAAAAATTTGAACGGTTTTCTCACTAATTGCGCGTTAATAAATAGAAGGAGCAATATGCTGACAAAAAATATTTTCAGAGAGAAAACCGGAACACTGTCGAAACAAGCTGCCCGGCATTAAATTGAAGACAGAAATTTAAGAGTTTTTATGCCAGATCAAAAAGGAGAAAATTATGATGAGAAAATTAATTCTAAAACACTTATTTATTATTTCGATGTTCGTTGCTTTGACCGCCGGCAACGCTTTCACACAAGGCACGGGCTTTAACTTTCAGGGTCGCTTAAATAACGGCACGAATCCGGCAAACGGGTAATACGATTTACAGTTTCGGCTTTTTAACGCGACCGCCGACGCGCAAAAAGGCACTACAGATTTTACTAAATTTGAGAATAATACTTTCGGCACTTTGTTTGCCGGTTTTCAGCTAATTGCGATGACGGCTTCAACAGCGTCAAGCGTTTCAGTCGGCGGACGGGTTTTGACCGCAAACTGAAATGTATTGGACGAATTGACGGAATCAAATTTTATCGCCGAACACTGAAGCAGTCGGCGTTTAGCGCGAATCTTTTAAGCAGACGTTTTATCGTTACTTTTCGCGCAGCATTTCAAAAAAGGAAGAATTAATCATAGGAGAAAAAATTATGTTATTGAAAAAAATATCGTTATTGATAATCACCGTCGCAGTTTGCGGGCTCGCTTTGAACATTCGGGCGCAAATGACAACGGTTTTGACCGGTGGGCTGAATAGACCGACAAAAATAATTGTCGCCGCAGATAATTCTCTGCTCGTTGCGGAAAGTGGCACAACCACGCCGAACACCGGGCGCGTGTCATTGGTCAATCGCACGACCGGCGCACGGCAGACACTGATCGGCGGTTTGCCTTCGGGTGTCAGCAATCTCGGCGGTCCGCCGGATCCTTCAGGACCTTCTGGTTTGGTTATGCGTGGACATACGCTATACGCGACAATCGGTGTTGGGGACGCGATGATGAATGTCGGCGGTCCCGGTCTCGAATTACCGAATCCGAATCCGTCGTCGCCGCTTTTCGATTCCGTTTTGGAATTGAATCTGCCGGGTAATTATGAAGAAATAACGAGCGCGTTCACGCTTTCTTTCGCTAATCAAACGACGTTGGCGAGCGGCGGAGAAGTGGAACTAACCAATGCCGACGGGCAAACAATGACGATTCGGATGATTGCTAACTTTCCCGATTATAGACCCAATCCACGTCCAACCGCTCCGAATAACCAGCGGGCATCAAATATCTTCGGTGTCGAGATTTTCCAAAAAAATCTATATGTCGTGGATGCGAGTTTTAATCTAATCTATCGCGTCAACATCAGCGGCGGACAATACGCAACTTTCGTGATGTTTCCGAACAAGCCGAATCCGTTGTTTCCAACCATCGGCGGACCATTCATCGAACCTGTGCCTGACAATATTCACCGCGTCGGCAATCAACTTCTCGTTCCGCTTTTGACGGGTTTTCCGTTTGTGTCGGGTTTTTCGGAAATTCAATCCGTCAGTTTGAAAGGCGGTGGACGCGAAACTTTTATTCCTAATCTGACTTCGGCAATTGATGTTCTGCACGTTGAAACAAGCGACGATTCAAAGCATATTGGGGACGCTGAAGATATGTATTTCACGTTGGAATTTTCGGCAAATCAGCTTATGAATCAACCCGGACGTTTGAAATTTTACAGTTCACCGGATGCCGCACCCGTGACGATTGTTTCAAATTTGATTTCGCCGACTTCGATGGCGCGTGATGAAAAAACCGGAGATATTTTCATCACGGAAATTTTCACAGGCAGAATCATTCGCGTTCAGATTCCGTAACCCGAAAGGCAAACGGCGGCTTGAACAAAACAAGCGACAGACAGCGAAAAATGACTAACAAGTGAAAGTTTGGTGTAACGGCTTTCGCCCCTTTACACCAAACTTTCAGACATCAAATTGGCAATTGGTTCGCCCTAACTAAATGTGTAGTTACATCGGCAGTATTCATCTGCAAAGATGATCGTATTCAAGCTAAAAAAATTTGTATCCGCAGAAAAACGGCGAGTTTTCAAAAGGAGAAACTATGAAATTACGACAACAAAACAATCTTTTAATCGTGCTATTTTTCGCGATGTTTTTTTTAACTTCAACAATCGTCTGCGCCGCAACGGGTGAAAAGATTGCTTTTGCTTCCTTTCGCGACGGCAACTTTGAGATCTATGTGATGGACACCAACGGCACGAATCAAACCCGGCTGACTAACAATTCGGCGCAGGATGTTGAGCCGTCGTTCAGCCCCGACGGCAGTAAGATTGCTTTTGCTTCCGATCGCGACGGCAATAAAGAGATTTATGTAATGAACGCTGACGGCACGAATCAAACCCGGCTGACCAACAATTCGGCGTTTGACCGCGAGCCTTCGTTCAGTTCCGACGGCAGTAAAATTGCTTTTATTTCCAGCCGCGACGGTAACTTTGAGGTTTATGTAATGAATGCTACCGGAACGAATCAAACCCGGCTGACCAACAATCTCGACTTTGAGGAGTTTCCGGCATTCAGCCCCGACGGCAGTAAAATTGCTTTTGTTTCCGACCGCGACGGCGGCGACCTTGAAATTTATGTGATGAACGCTGCTGACGGCACGAGTCAAACCCGATTGACCAATCACACGGGTCCTGATATTGAGCCGTCATTCAGTCCCGATGGAAGTAAGATTGCTTTTTCTTCCTACGTCGCCCCTAACTTTGAAATTTATACGATGAACGCCGCCAATGGCTCAGGTCAAACTAATTTGACCAACCATCCGGGGGATAGCAGTTACGACCCGTCGTATAGTCCCGACGGCAGTAAGATCGCTTTTCTTCGCCTCTCTAACATATATGTGATGGATGCCAACGGGACAAATCAAACCGGCTTGTCCAGCACGGGATTCGATCAAGAGCCTTCGTGGGGCGGTCATGTTAACGCTGCGCCGACGATAACGGCGGCAACGGGCGTAACCCGTGAGCGAGACGCGGGCGCGTCCAATTCGTCTATCGCTTCGGTCAACGATACGGAAGATACCGAAAACACCTTGAGCGTTACCGTCAACGGCGCGTCGAGCGCGACCTCGAACGGCGTCACGGTTTCGAGTATTGCGGTTGATTCGTCCGGCAATGTAACAGCGAATATCGCGGCAACGTGCAGCGCGACCGAAGCGAGTTTCACCTTGCGTGTAACCGACAGCGGCATGCTATTTGCGGAAGCGACGTTCAATGTCGCCGTAACATCCGAAGCGACATTGCCGATTATTTCGTTGCCTTCGAACATCGTAACCAATTTGCCCTTGAATTCGACTAACGCAAGCAAGGTTGTCAATTTCACGGTTTCGGCAACCGACAACTGCGACGCAAATCCAATTGTTACGGCTGTTCCGGCATCCGGCTCAACATTTTCCGTTGGCACAACGACCGTCAATGTGACGGCGACCGATGTTTCGGGAAATATCGCAACGGGCAGTTTCACGGTCACGGTTTTGTATAATTTTGCGGGTTTTTTCCAGCCGGTCGACAACCTGCCGATAGTCA
>JANLTD010001054.1:0-2662 GCA_031362765.1 Acidobacteriota bacterium
GCAAAGCGATTACACCAATAGACAAAGCGATTACACCAATACACAAAGCGATTACACCAATAGACAAAGCGATTACACCAATAGACAAAGCGATTACACCAATAGACAAAGCGATTTGACCCGTGCGCAAAGCGATTTGACCGACGCGCAAACGATCTTGACCAATGCGCAGAACATTTCGCGCCTAATTTTCTTCCTTTTCCGCTTCCTTGCGTTCGGGGCGCATATGCGGGAACAAAATTACATCACGAATCGAATGTTTATTGGTCAGCAACATCACGAGCCGATCAATCCCGATGCCGATTCCGGCGGCGGGCGGCATTCCGTAGGCGAGCGCGCGGATGTAATCTTCGTCCATCACCATCGCTTCGTGGTCGCCGGTTTCGCGTTCCTTCATTTGGTCAATGAACCGCTCGTATTGTTCCTGCGGGTCGTTGAGTTCCGAAAAACCGTTCGCCACTTCCATTCCGTTTATAAAGAGCTCAAACCGCTCGGCGATCTGCGGATTCTCAGGGCTGGCTTTCGATAACGGCGAAATTGATTTCGGGTAATCAATGATGAATGTTGGTTGGATTAAATGTTCTTCAACGACATTTTCAAATAAGCTAACTATTGATAAGTCCCTTTCTTGTGGACTTGGTTCTAAACTAGAATTTAATTCAATTAACGAATTCCACTGTTCTTTGAGCAAATTATCAACTTCATCTTCGGAAAGTTCCATAACAATTTCTTCGCCATGAACTACTGCTACAAGACTTCCCAATTCATTCTCTACCCACCACATAAATTGAGCGAGAACACGAGCATTAGCCGCTTTATCTAACCAAGATTCAACATCCTCGCCAATCAAGCTATGAGCAAATGAAGTATGCTTTGCTATTGCCTCTTTCATTGTCAAACGCTCAAACGAAGAGAAATCAATTTCAGTATCGAATACGTTTATATATTCTGGACTTGTCGCTTCGTCATCTGATATTGGATTACTCAGAGAACCACGATATTTAGGAAGACTCAACGGTTCTGAACCTCGTGTTTGTTGCGTTTTAACCTTAGTTCCGCCGATTGCTTTTTGCACTGATTCTTTGAGCATTGCTTCGGCGAAATCCATCATTCCATTGACATCCATATAGGCGCAATAGAATTCGAGCATCGTAAATTCGGGATTATGTTTGTGCGACAATCCTTCGTTGCGGAAATTGCGGTTTAATTCATAAACCTTTTCAAAACCGCCGACGGTCAATCTTTTCAAATAAAGTTCGGGTGCGATGCGTGCATAAAGCGGTATGTCGAGCGCTTTATGATGCGTTTCGAAAGGCGTGGCGGCCGCGCCCGTCGCTTTCGGCGTGAGCATCGGCGTTTCGACTTCGATGTAGCCCGCGTCGTCGAAAAAACTACGCATTCCGCAGATAAGGCGCGCGCGGCGTTGAAAAACCTCGCGCGTCGTCAAACCTTCGTGTTCAACCTGGAGGCTCGACGCGATCAGATCGGCGTAGCGAAAGCGGCGTTTTAATTCGGGGTCGGCGATGCCGTGCATTTTGTCGGGCATCGGCAGCAAGGCTTTCGACAAAAACTGAAATGTTTCGACGTGGACGGATAATTCGCCCGTATTTGTCAAAAACAAATAACCTTCCGCACCGATAAAATCGCCGTGATCGAGCAGCTTAAAAACTTCCCATGAAGTTTCCGGCGACAGGGCGACGAGGCGACGCCGCGACGCGGCGATTTGAAGAGAATCATTTTCGGACTCAACTAAATTCTCCGTGTCTCCGCGTCTCCGCGTCTCCGCGTCTGCGTGCGTCTCCGCGTCAACCGCAAAATCACCTTTTCGGCAATAAATCTGAAGTCGTGAAACGCCGTCCGAAAGATGGACGAACGCGGCTTTGCCCATTACGCGCGGCGGTACTGCCAATCTACCCGAAACGCGGACATTGCCGAATTCCTTGAGTCTTAAGTTCAGAGATTCTTTTAATTCAGGATTCGGGCGTTCGCCTTCGTTCAAAGTCAAAATATGCGCTTTGATCTCGCCGACGACTTTAATAATTGGTTCAAACGCCAGAATATTTGAGATCGAATCTTCTTTACCCGTAATGTTTGATCGTTCGAATTTGTTCGGATAACTGTTTCCGACCAGCGTTTCCAACGCTTTCAGATGTTCGACACGCGCCAGCACCTGATCGTTGTCATCAATGATCCCCGCTTGAATGATCGTATCCGCTTGTGTATTTGCAATTGACATAATTTGTTTGTTCGTCGTCGGTCGTTCATTGTTCGTTGCAAATTGCTCAATGGCAACGAACGACGAACAACGAACAACCGACGAATTAGAAATTATAAGCAATCAGCGGCAAACTCGCCAATCAGGCGATTTGAAAAGATGCGTCGTTCGTGCGAAAGTCAAAATATATGACATTGCAAACTGGTGATACATTTACTGTTCAAAAAGAGGTTACGGACGAACTTATCCGCAAATTCGCCGACGTTTCGGGCGATCATAATCCGATTCACCTTGACGAAGAATTTGCCGCCAAGACCCGATTCGGCAAACGAATCGCGCACGGAATGTTGGGCGCATCGTTCATTTCAGCGGTTTTGGGCTATAAACTGAGCGAGCAAAAGGTTGTTTATTTAAGCCAGACCTTAAAATTCATCGCGCCTGTTTTTA
>JANLTD010001112.1:0-4091 GCA_031362765.1 Acidobacteriota bacterium
GTTTGTTAGCCATAAATCAGCCTCAAAACAGGAAAAAAAGCCTTGCGGCAGACACAATGGTCTGTCAACAAGACGCACTACGCCCTTGAAATTAAATTAGAATTGAATGGTGTTGAATATACTTTGGCTGGAATTTTTTCGGGAACATTTCGCGTTCAAATGGATAAGAAACAATCTCGATCACTTCCTCTTTTTTGAGCAGCGAAGCAATTTGTTTGATGATCGAGTCGCTGATAATGCCGGCTGAGGGCGAAAAATTAAATGATGCGCTTGAAGAATTTGGCACTGAGCTGTTGCAATTAAAAACACAACACAACTGCGCGGCTTTCACCTCAGCCGTGTGATCCTTATTTTTCGCCTTATCACAGCACTTCATCATTTGACCATTGCCCGAATGCCCAGGGACAGCAGCAAAAACGCCGCCGGCAAAACAAAAAATCAGAAGTAATGATGCAAACCAGATAATCATTTGAACATCCCTAACATACTAGCAATACCATCAAATGTCAAAACTATTCCCGAAGATTTGATTTGTTACAATAATGAAAATCTCTGTTCGACATATTTCTTTTCAAAAAACTCTGTCAATAAACGCGCTTTTCACCGATCAGGTGTTGACTCGTTCAACATTAATAACGCCCGATACTTTCTCGATCGAGCTGACAACTTTGTCGAGATGTTTTTTGTCGAAAACCTCGACCGTGACCTCAATCAAACCGATGTCGTCTTTTGAAACATTGGCCCGGGCATCGCGGATGCCGGTTTTGATTTCGGCGATCGCATTAGTAATCCCCGCGAGCATTCCGGTCCGGTTTTCGGTCGTTGCCAGCAATCTCACCGATTGAATTTCTTCTCTCTCGCTTTTTGCCCATTCGACTTCGACGATGCGGTCGCGGTTGACCATCAGTGATTTGACGTTCTTGCAGTTCCGATTGTGAACGACGATTCCTTTGCCGAGCGAAATATACCCGATGATCGGTTCGCCGCGGAGCGGATTGCAGCACCGCCCGCGGGTCGTCAAAAGATTATCAACGCCTTTGACGATAATCGCATCCTCACCCAAACCAATAAATCTCTTAACGGCTTTGAAGCCGGTCTGTAATGTTGTTTCTTTTTTCTTTTCAGGATCGAGTTCGGCAAATTTATCAGTCCCGAGATGCTTCGATATAACATTGCGCGGCAAAGTCTTACCATAGCCGATTGACGCCATCAGATCTTCGCCGCGGCTTAAACCGTATTCGTTGGCAATCCGTTTCAATTCATCTTCGTTATTGACCAGTTTTTTCGACGATATGCGAAATTTATCGGCTTCTTTTTCAAGCAGCTTGCGGCCCATTTCGATTGATTCGGCGCGCTGTTGTTCCGAAATCCAATGACGGATCCGGTTTCGCGCCTTAGCCGTGATGACATGATTGAGCCAATCACGTGACGGCTTTGAATTTGCAGTTGTCAGGATTTCGACCACATCACCGTGCTGCAATTCGGTTCTCAGCGGGACGATCCGCCCGCCGATTTTCGCGCCAGTGCAATTATCACCGACCTCGGAGTGAATTGCGTATGCAAAATCAATCGGCGTTGAACCGCGAGGTAATTGTATTACCTTTCCCCGAGGAGTAAAAGCGTAAACATCTTTTGGGTATAGATCGAGTTTCAAGGACTCTATAAAATCCTCGGAATCCTGGGTTTCGTTAGTGTTTTCAACTAAGGGCAACAACAATTTTTCGACCGTTTTGCGAAGTTCATCAAGATTCGTGTCATCGTCTTGTTTACCGAGTTTGCTTTCTTTATATTTCCAGTGAGCCGCCACCCCTTCTTCGGCGATATGGTGCATCTCTTCGGTACGAATCTGGACTTCGAACGTTTGTCCGCCGTCGCCGATGACCGATGTGTGAAGCGATTGGTACAAATTGTCGCGAGGGATTGCGATCCAGTCCTTAAAACGCTCCGGAATTGGCGTCCAGATGTCGTGGATCACGCTTAAAGCAATATAAGGCAATTTCTTATCGTTGGGAGTGATAACGCGGATGGCGATCAAATCATAAACCTGTTCAATCGCTATTTTCTGCTTTCTCAGCTTTTTCCAGAGCGAATAAAGTCGCTTCACGCGGCTTTGAATTTCAATGTATTGAACATCATTTTCCGCAAGTCTGGTCTTGATTGTGTCTTTAATTTTTTCGAGTGCTGCTTCAAGCTCCGGACGGCGTTCTTCGACCTCAAGCGCGAGTTTTTTATATTCCTGCGGGTATAGATTTTGAAATGAGAGATCTTCGAGTTCGCTTCGGAATTTTCCCATTCCGAGCCGATGCGCGATCGGTGCGTAAATGTCGATTGTTTCTTGTGAAATGCGGGCCCGTTTCTCGGGTTTGAGAAACTGCATTGTCCGCATATTATGAAGACGGTCAGCAAGTTTAATCAGAACGACGCGAACATCCGTGATCATCGCTAAAACCATCTTGCGGACATTTTCAGCCTGTTGCCTTTCCTTTGACAGATTCGAGATATGGGCGATCTTTGTCAGGCCGTCAACCAAGCGCGTAATTTCATCGCCGAAATAACTCCGAATCGTGTCCAGATCAACTAAAGTATCTTCAACAACATCATGAAGCAGTCCGGTCGAAACGCTTACTTCGTCAAGCCGCATATCTGCCAAAATATCCGCAACTTCCAGTGGATGTACAAGGTAAGGCTCTCCGGATGCGCGTTTTTGTCCGCGATGGTTCTTTGCGGAAAACAAATATGCCCGCCGAATCAGTTCAACATCGGCGGCCGGTCGGTTATTTTCAACCTTTTCAATGATGTCTTCAATTCGAATCATAATTTAAGGGAAAAGGTAAAAGGTGAAACGTGTTATTTGACACGATCTAGTTTTGCCTAAAAGTCAAAAGTTTTGAAGTTTTTTTTACCTTTTACCTTAGACTTTTCACCTTTTACCTTTCACCTTTCACCTTCATTCCTCGAAATAAAAGGCGATGCCCAATTATCATTCTAATTGAGCATCACCTTTCGTAAAAGCGCATTTTGAAAAAAGCTATTTCTTGTTAGCCGCTTTTTCTTCTTCTGCCTTTTTCCGCGCGTCTTTTTCGGCTTCCATATTTTTCTCTACTTCGTTCAATCCGGTAAAGGTAGTGCGGGCCTGGTCACCTTTTGCCTTAAAAGAATCTTTGTCTGCCGTGTTGTTTTCCATCTCGGCAATTCTCATTTTCTGATAAAGCAAATTGGCTTTGTATGACCATGCCGACGAAAAGATCTTCAACAAATCTTGCTTTTCGTTGATCTCCGGAACAGTCATTGATTTAAGATTAAGGTCCTTCATTGCCTTAACTTCGTCGGGCTCATTCGCAAGCGACTGATCAACCAGCTTAAGCCCTTCATCAGTACAAGATTTTAACTTATCAAAATCTTCCTGTTTTTCGGGCTTGGTGAATTGATAAACGTCTTTGCCGTCCTTTTTCACCGTTTTCTTGACCGGGTCAATATCGCTTATCCCGTTGGCACACGAATATTGCCGGGCTGCGAGCGACGTATAGGCCTCAGCTCGAAATTCCTTTTTCACTCCTTCATTATTAGACCTGTCAATGATCCATTGAAGCGATTCGTCCTTTCTTTCAAGGTTATCAAGCAAGCTGGCGATGGCCTTAAAAGAACCTTGATCGTTCATATTCTTAGCCAATACCTTTTTATACGCAAGAACTGCTTCTTCCGCTTTAGGTAAATTCTTGCGGTCTGAAATAAATTCCGAATGCAATGTTCTGGCTAAGAAAAGTTGTGCGGTTTCGCCCTCCAAAGTTTTAGAATCGGGGTCAATTTCGACAGTCTTACGAAAAAGTTGTTCAGCCACCTGAAACTTCCTTTCTTTGTAAGCAGTCGCACCGTCAACTAAATTCTTTCGGGCAATAATCCGGTTATAATAGGAGCAGTTTGCTCCGATAAAAACTGTAAATACAATTAAAACTATTATACCTAAACGAGAAAATCTCATTTTTCGACTCCATTTATTACTTAATTCAGCGGAAATTAAATTTATTTTCTTTCCGCCAAATTTAAGACACATTATTGATCCAAATCATCAACTTGCAATCCGATTGGTTGCG
>JANLTD010001139.1:0-2890 GCA_031362765.1 Acidobacteriota bacterium
GTCCGTTGTTCAAATGATCGCGCAAAGTCTGTGGTTCAAGAGTTTCGAGTTTGATATTAAAGCCAATATCTTTTAAAGAGCTTTGAATAATTTGTGCATATCGATTGACGGCTTGATTGCCTGATTCGAATTTGAAAGTAATAACTTTGCCTTTGTAACCTGATTCCTTCAAAAGTCGTTTGGCTTTTACGGGATCATAGGAATATTTCGTGCCTGTCGCAAAAGCCCACGAATTTGCTGGCAGAATCGAATCGGCCACTTTGGTTTGTTCGTTAAGAAAATTGTCAATAATGTTTTCGCGGTTGATGGCATAACCAATGGCTTGCCGGATCTTGACGTTATTAAACGGCGCGGCTTTTGTATTAAAACCGATGTATTGAATATTCGGGCCCGGAAAATATTTAACTATTAAATCCGAAGATTGTCCGAGACTTTTTAGTGCGTCGGGCGACAGAATCATCGGATTCAAACTTAGATCAACGCCACCGCTCAATAATTCGTTTTGCAGTGCATTGGCATCAGGAACGGTCTTGACATTTAACTTCGCGATTTTCGGCGCACCTTCCCAATAGTCCGGGAATGCTTCTAACTTAACCAAATTGCTTAATTGATCGAAACTGACGAATTTAAATGCACCGCTGCCGATCGGCGCAGTTTTTTGCTGTTCGATCGTGCCTTCCGGAATGATCGGAATCGTCACCAGATTTGATAATAGCTGATTGACTAGTTCAGGGCGCGTGACCTTGAAAATTACAGTTTTGGCATCCGGCGTATCTATACTTGTAATATGTGCGACTCTTTTTGTTCTTCCTAAATCAGTTTTATCCGGCACGAAATCGTAAAAGCTGTTGGCTTTCGCACCGTTTGCCTGAAATAGCGCGTCGAAAGTGTATTTGACATCAGCCGATGTTAAGACTTTGCCATTGTGGAATTTTATATTGTCTTTGAGGGTAAAGGTAACCGTATTATCATCGCCGACACGGTATTCGTCTATTTCGCCGATGTATTCAAATTTTTCATTTTTCTTGATCAGAGAATTATAGATCAAATTTCGCAGACGATCGGCCGCCGCGTCTGTTCCGGTACTGCTCAAGGTATCAAGACCCGAAAATTTTTCGGTCAGCGCGATGACCAACGGTTTCGCGAAGGTTTCCGATTGTGCCGGTACACTAATAATAAACGCGGCAATTACCAATAAAAACAGCAAAAATCTTTTTATCATAATTTTTTATATATCCCGACAACCTTTGAAATTGAACCGATTTACAAAGTTATTGCATTCAGATCTTGAATTATTTTCGGCAAATTCTCCAATACAAAATCTACTTCCGCTTCCGTGTTATATCGCCCGAGCGAGAAACGAATTGCGCCCATTGCCGATGAATAGGGCACATTCATCGCTTGCAAAACGGCGGACGCAACGTGATTTTCCGCGTTGCACGCCGAACCGGTCGAGACGCAGACGCCTAAATCGTTGAGCCGTGCGAGAATCGCTTCGCCATTTGTGTTTTCAAATGAAATGCTCGACGTATTCGGCAGACGGTGGGCGTAATCGCCCGTGCCGTTTAACCGAGAATTTGGAATTTTTTGCAAAATTTCGGTTTCGAGTTTGTTTCGCAGAGAAAACACGCCTTTCATCGCCGATAGATCCTGCGCAAGCTCGGCCGCTTTTCCTAAACCGGCAATTTGGTGAACGGCTTCCGTTCCGGCACGCCGCCCGTTTTCCTGTCCGCCGCCGATCAGAAAAGACGGAAGTTTAATGTTTTCTTTAATATAAAGAGCACCGATGCCTTTCGGCGCGTGAAATTTATGTCCTGAAAGCGAAAACAGATCAATTTGCGTATTTTTCAGATCAATCGGAACTTTACCGACCGCGTTGACACCGTCAACGTGAAAAACTGCGTTCGAATTGGCCTTGACGATCTCGGCAATGCGCTCAACCGGAAACAAAATGCCGGTTTCGTTATTCGCCAGCATCACCGAAACGATCGCCGTATCCGGCCGCAGGGACTTTTTCAGCGCGTCCAAATCTAAAAAACCCTGGTCGTCCGTTTCGAGCCACGTTATTTCGTAATGCGCTTGTAATTTTTCACAAAGTTTGCGGACGGCTTCGTGTTCGACCCGTGTTGTGACAATATGTTTCTTATCGGGATTTGCTTCTAAGCTGCCGAAAATCGCCCAATTATCGCTTTCAGTGCCACCTGACGTGAAAATTATTTCGTGCGCCGCGCGTGCCCCGATCAGCGAGGCAACCTCCGCGCGCGATCTTTCAACTATTTGTCTGACCTCGTGTCCAAAAATATGAGCAGACGAAGGATTACCGAAATTTGTCATTAAGAATGGCCGCATTGCTTCAAAAACTTCGGTTGCCGGTTGCGTTGTGGCATTATTGTCAAAATAAATCATAAGATAAATGGTAAATGGTAAATGGTAAATGGTAAATTGAGAATGTTGTGATTTACCATTTTGAATTTAGCATTTACAATTAGTGAGATCGTGAAATCATTTCTTAAAATTACAGAAGCAACAGGCCAAAGCTGGGAACTTGAACTGGCTCCAAACTCGGTTTATACCATCGGTAGAGCAAAGGAAAACGACATCGTTTTAAATGACCGGAGAGTTTCGCGGCATCACGCTCAGGTTGCCGCCGATAACGGCAGTTTGCGTATGGATGACGAGAACGAGCTACAACCGGATTTGTCTTTGTGGATTGACCGAGCGGGCAAAGGGCGGGCGCATGTGGATAAGGACGATTTTCTCGTCGGTGCGCCGGAACTGATTGTGGAAGTTATTGACAATCGCGAGGCATACAATCTGGAAGAAAAGATAGCGGTCTATCGGGGCAAAGGGGTGCGGGAACTGGCTCTTTGGCGCGTGGCTGACAAGCGGT
>JANLTD010001141.1:0-3659 GCA_031362765.1 Acidobacteriota bacterium
CGGTCGAACGAAAGGAACAAATCATCGTCGGCGTCAATAAATACGCGATGGAAACGGAGCTTTCGAAGACGAATATTTTGCAGATCGATGAAAACGTCCGCGACCATCAGCTCGAAAGATTGCACGAAACAAAAACAACACGCGACGGCGGCGCGGTCGCGAATCTTTTGGAAAAACTCAAAAAATCGGCCAAACTTGGCGAAAACCTGATGCCCGTGACGATCGAAGCCGTCAAAGCCTACGCGACGGTCGAAGAGATTTGTACGGCTTTAAGAGATGTTTACGGAATTTATGAAGAACCGGCGTTTTAGAAATGATTGATAAACCAATCGCGGCGAAAATACTTTTGACTTTATCGGATAAAAAATCATCTGGTGAAGAATTCATCAGCCTGTCCGGACATTTATATCATTGTGGTTTGATCTATGGTGAGCCGAGAGAACTTCGCAAAAATAAAAATACTTTGGAATTAATTTTTACCTTTACTGATACTTATGCTTACAAAAATTGGCTCAAAGCTGATCTTGTAAAAAAATATTGGCTTGAGAAATTTGAAGTTTTACTTTCGGATTTGCCGAAAACAATTGCTGAAAAAGATGTCATTATCGAAGTTGATAATGTGACAAATTGCAGTTGCAAAGATTCAGAAATAAAGTTTTATTTGCTTGATGGAAGAAGATACGGATTTATTGGCAGTTTAACTTGTGGCTATTGCTTGGGTCTAACTCCAAATCACAAGATTCCGGAAAATATTAAATTAGAAAACTGGCTAAGTTTACATGAAAATGTTTACAGCATTTGGCTTAACAGCGGAGTTTTAGAAAAATGGGCTTTGAAAGAACTTTCAAATTATAAAAAAGGGAAACTCAATTTAGAAGGTGAAAAGATTAGAAAAGAACTATCAGAGTTTTTCAAAAAGCCTGTGTATATTTCATATTTTGGCGAAGATGACCAAGTTGATATTTTGTGTTTGATTTGCGGCAGCACAGGCGAAAATTCAGGTTTAAGAAAGCCAAATAAAATTTGTAATAACTGTTTTATTGCTTTCGATTATACAAAATAAAACCAATCTTCTTCTCGACACAAACAGATTTCCGCCAATGGCTTGAGGAAAATCACGGATGGAATGTAACATTTGCTGAGAATCGGTTCTTAGATGAAAAATTATGGAGCGAAAAAACGGTTTAATAAATCTGATCAGCGGGGATGATGCCTTGCAGGCGATTGATATTGTCCGGCAAATGGCTGATGAAAATGATATTGATTGGGCAATCTGCGGCGGGATTGCGATGGCGATTTATGGCAGTCCGCGATTGACCAAAGATGTTGATATTATTGCTTCAAAACGTCTGCCGCTCAAAAAAGAACGAATCATCGGGCATCTTAAACAAGGCGGCGAACATTTTATTGTTGAAACCGCAAACCGCGAAGTTCCGATTGATTGGATTCTGCGAAATGATGATTTTAAGGCTTTTTATCACGAAGCATTGAAAGACGCGGTGATGATTGACAAAATACCGATTCTCACGCCCGAATGGTTGGTTATTTTGAAGTTTATCGCCGGACGATTCAAAGACCAAGAAGATGCAGTCTATCTTTTGCGTGAAAAAGGCTTGGTCAATCGAGATAAAATCCGCGAATTGATAACTAAAGTATTTGGTGCAAATGCGTGGCTTTTGGCAAAATCAGGGTATCAGCGTTGGTTTGATTTAGCCGACGGAAATATCGAACGCGCCAGTGATGGGTTACGGGATTCATAACAATTTAATGCAAACGCCAATCAATCGCGACGCAATTTGGAGTCCCAAATGAAACCAAAATTCTTTCCGACCCAAACTGATTTCCGCCAATGGCTTGAGGAAAATCACGCGACCGAAACCGAATTGCTGGTCGGGTTTTACAAAGTCGGCTCAAACAAACCGAGTATGACGTGGCCGCAATCGGTTGATGAAGCGTTGTGTTTCGGGTGGATTGACGGCGTGCGGCGTTCGGTTGATGCGGAAAGTTATGTAATTCGATTTACGCCGCGCAAGACGAAATCTGTTTGGAGTGCGGTAAATATTAAAAAGTTTGCGGAATTAACTGCAAAAGGCTTGATGAAGCCGGCGGGAATCGCGGCTTTTGTGAAACGCACAGAAGACAAATCGAGAATCTACGCTTATGAAAATAAACCGACCAACTTGCCCGACGAGTTTGAAAAGTTGTTTCGATTAAACGCGGCAGCTTGGGAATTTTTTGAAAAACAACCGAAGGGCTACCGTAAAACGATGATGTTTTGGATAATGTCCGCAAAACAGGAAACGACACGAAAAAGCAGATTGAAAAAATTGATCTTTGAAAGCGAAAACGGCCGGAGAACTTAAACTTGCAGATTTATCTTAAAAAGCTATAAGCTGTTAGCTAAAAGCTTATCGCTCACATCCTGACCCTTGAAAATTTAAGAATATGCAAGATTTCAGAAACCTCAAAGTTTGGCAGAGAGCGCATGAATTAACGCTTTTAATTTATAAATTGACAATTGATTTTCCGCGCGAAGAATTATTCGGTTTGCGCAATTCATTGCGGAAAACCTGCGTTGATATTCCGGCTTTTATTGCCGAAGGCTGCGGGAAACCGACTGATTCCGAATTTGCCAAAAGTCTTTTTAGTGCGCTCGGATTTACTAACAGATTGGAATATTACGCGCTGCTTGCTTTTGAACTTGAAATGTTTAGCGAAGCCGATTACAAAGAGTTAAATAACAAAATCCTTGAAGTAAAGAAGATGCTTCACGGGTTTAACCAAAGATTGAGGTAAGGCGATTCGTGAGTGATCATCAAGGGAATTTCATAAAAATAGCTGACAGCTTTGAGCTATAAGCTGTCAGCTGTTTTCGGACATTGAAGATTTGATCTCAGATAAAATTATGGAACGAGAATTTTTGCGGCATACGCTAGCGACGGTTGCTTATCGCGGCGGCAAGGCGATTAAAGACGCGCCCGCCGGATTTGCCGAATTCAAGGCTTTTGAAACCACGCGGACGCCTTTGCAGATTCTCGCGCACATCGGCGATCTGTTTGATTGGGCGTTGACGATGGCGCAGGGTAAGACCGCCTGGAAAGATCGAAAACCGTTAGATTGGAACGCCGAATCGGATAGATTTTTTGCGGCGATCAAAGCGTTTGATGATTTTCTCGCATCTGGCGAACTGGTCGCTTGTTCGCTCGAAAAACTTTTTCAAGGACCGGTCGCCGATGCTTTGACGCACGTCGGGCAGATCAATCTTTTGCGCCGAATGTTTGACGCGCCGGTCAAATTTGAGAATTATTTTGTTGCTGAAATCGAGATCGGACGCGTCGGCGTAAATCAATCGGCAACCCGTGTGGAGTTTGATTGAATCTGACAGTTATTGTGAGAGCCGGAATTATTCTCACAGTTCACGAGATTTTTTCTGAAAACCGTCTTATAATTTTCGTATGTGGAAGCCGACCGAAATTGCCATTCCTGTTTTCGCGCTGTTGATCGCGGTCGAAACCTATCTGTCAGTTCGCTATGAAGAAAATTACGACCGCAAAGATGTTTGGACGAATATCGCTTTAGGTTTCGGAAGCGCGGGTTTTGGGCTTGTTTTCGGGTTGATCCAGGTCTTTTTTTACGGGTTTGTTTACGAAAATGTTGCG
>JANLTD010001156.1:0-3479 GCA_031362765.1 Acidobacteriota bacterium
AAAAATGTTTGACCAACAAACCTCCGATTATCTCGGAAGTGCGCGGATCTTAAAAAAACTCTTTCGTAGGTCTTTGTCTCTTCACTTAGCGTCTCGGCGGTTAATCTATTCTGAAATTCGGTCGATATTTATTTTCGAAAGATCTTTAATTTAATATTTTGACGGCGGCAATCTTTGACCGCCGTTTTTTTTGCGGTATTCTAAAAAAGCCTTGTCGTACAATCTGCCGGAGGAGAATGTTTTGATGAAACTGTTTGTTTTTGTGCTTTTGTTTGTCTGTTCGACCGTTTTCGCGCAAACGGGCGCGACCAGAAGTTTATACGCTTTGTTTGATGAAGAATGGGAATTGAATCTGCGCGAGAATCCGACGTTTGCGTCCTATTTGGGCGATAAACGATACAACACGCAGTGGGGCGATATCAGTCTCGCGGCGATCAACAAACGCAACCTTCACCAAAAAGAAACATTAGCGCGAATCACACGAATCAACCGCGCCGAACTTTCCGACAAGGACAAACTCAATTACGACCTCTTCAAAAAAGATTTGGAAGAAGCGATCGAAGGTTTCAAATTTAAATCGTTTTTACTTCCGATAAAACACGACAGCGGCGTTCAAACGGCCGATCAGCTTGCCGAATTTCTGCAGTTTCAAACCGTCAAAGATTACGAAGACTGGCTCGCGCGGCTCAATGCTTTTCCCGTCTATCTGGAGCAAACCATTGCGCTCCTTCGTGAAGGGCAAAAACAAAAGATCCTCTGGGCGCGCGTTGTGATGGAGCGTGTTCCGCCGCAGATCGATAAACAGATCACCGAGACACCGGAATCAAATTCATTTTACACGCCGTTTAAAACTTTCCCGAAAGACATTTCCGAAGCGGAACAAACACGCCTTAAAAACGCGGCGAAAGAAGCGATTACAAATAAAATAATTCCGTCATACAAAAAGCTCAAAGAATATTTTGTCAAAGATTATCTGCCCGCGTCTTACCCCGAAGCCGGCGTTTGGCAGCGTCCGGACGGCGCGGATTATTACGCATTTCTGGCTCGTTCATACACGACAACTGCAATGACACCCGAGCAGATTCACGAAAAAGGTCTCCTGGAAGTCAAACGAATCCGCGCGGAAATGGAAAAGATCAAAGCGCAGGTCGGATTTTCTGGAACGCTGCAGGAATTTTTTCAATATTTGCGAACAGATCCAAAGTTCTTTTACAAAACGCCCGATGAATTATTAAATGCTTACCGCGCAATGGCGAAAAAGATTGACCCAAACTTAACAAAAATCTTTCGCACCTTGCCGCGCACGCCCTACGGCGTGATTCCGATTCCCGACAACATTGCGCCCGATACGACGACCGCTTATTACAATTCACCCGCCGCCGACGGTTCGCGTCCCGGTTATTATTACGTCAATCTTTACAAACCGGAGGTGCGTCCGCGTTGGGAAATGCTCGCTCTTTCGCTGCACGAATCCGTTCCCGGTCATCATTTGCAGCTCGCGCTTCAGCAAGAGCTCGGCGAAGTTCCGAATTTCCGCAAATACGGCGGCTACACGGCGTTTGTCGAAGGCTGGGGACTTTATGCCGAATCTTTGGGCGAGGATATGGGACTTTACACCGATCCTTACGACAAATTCGGACAATTGACCTACGAAATGTGGCGCGCTGTGCGCCTGGTCGTTGATACGGGAATGCATTTTTACAAATGGGATCGCTCAAAAGCGATTGATTATTTTAAAGACAACGCCGCCAAAACCGATCAGGATATTGTGAACGAAATCGACCGCTACATTTCCGATCCCGGACAAGCCTTGGCGTATAAGATCGGGGAACTGAAAATAAAAGAACTTCGCGCCCGCGCCAATAACGCGCTCGGCGATAAATTCGACATCAAAGAATTTCACGACATCGTTCTGCTGTCGGGCGCGGTTCCGCTCGATATTTTAGAGCGGAACAGTGACCAATGGATCGCGAAGAAAAAATCTTGATTCCGAAATAAAATGATGCAGCAAAACAACTATCAAACAACGCAAAAACATCATTCGCGGCTCGGTATCGCTTCGGTCATCATCGGGATCATCTTGCCGATTCTGTTGGTCTCATTTATTGTCGCGAGCGGCTTTCTCGAAGCGGACAAAAACCGGCTGAGAAACGATATCGAGGGCTATATGATACGTGTCAGTTTGTCGTTTCCGGTGCTTCATCTGATGGCTTTGATATTTGCTTTGATCGGTATATTTTCAAAGAAAACAAAAAAAGTTTTCCCCATAATCGGCATCATTCTCAATACGATCTTACTCATTGCGGGAGTTGTTTTGATTGTTTTCATCATCTCGATTCTCAGCATTCCGGTTCGATGAGGTGTGAAAGATTAAGTACGGTGAAGGGCGGTCCAGGTTTGCCGACTGGCGTTTCGGTAGCGTATCGTATTCGACAAACTGAAGTTTGTCGTACCCTTTTGCCTTACACTCATTTAATATTTGCTCTAAGCTAATGAAACAACCTTTCCGATCATTGCCGAATCAAGAAAAGCGTATGAAACAAATGCTTTTGACAATTTTCATCACGCTTTTTGCGTTTTCTTTTGTGAAGGCGCAAACTTTTGAAGTCGTTAGCGAACTTAAACCGATTCCAAAGAAGGTTAAAAAGTTTTCAAAAAAGTCGCCCAAAATGAGTTATTCAATTATTGACGAAACCAATGTTGAATTTACCGCCAAGATAGATTTTGTTAATTTGCCAAATAACAAAAAAGGAATCGCGGTCATTGTTGAAACAACTAACTACGAATTCGCTTTTCAACCAATCGGCGACAAATTAGTAGCAAAAATCTATGTTTACGGGCGAATTATTTCCGAAGATAAAAGGACCAACGGTTACTTTGAAGAAACAATAAATGTAGAAATGAACAAAAACGATTCTGAAAAGTTAGAGAAAAATCCGATAACTTTTCGCAAAGTATTTGCATTGTCCGAAGGAATTTACAAAATTGGTATTGTCGTCAGAGATTTGCAGACGGGATACAGTGGAATAAGACTTATAAAATTTCAAATCAATGCAGCAAAATAACTATCACATAGCGGAAAAGCGGCATTCCCGGCTCGGGATTGCCTCGGTCGCGATCGGCATTGGTTTGCCGGTTTTGCTTGTTTTGTTTATCGTCGCCGGAGGTTTTCTCGGCACCAGACCGGGCACGACGGGAAATGACATTATGGTTGTTTTGATGCTCATCGCCCTGTCGTTTCCGTTCCTGCATCTGATGGCGTTGGTGTTCGGTATCATCGGTTGGGTTTCACAGAAAACAAAAAATCTGTTTCCCGTCGCCGGTGTGATTCTCAACGGATTTTTCTTGTTGGCGGGAGTTTTTCTGGTCTTTTTTATCATTACGAATCTGAAGTTAGGCCCGCGATGAATTTATCTTAATGTCAGGTTCGATATAATCGGTCGAAGACGGTCATCTATTTCACCAAATTGTATGAAAAA
>JANLTD010001169.1:0-3986 GCA_031362765.1 Acidobacteriota bacterium
GGCGGCCTTCTTTTTCCGCTGCCGCTTGGAGTTCTTCCATCGTTTCGACTTTTAACCCGATATGCGGTGGATGTTTTGATTCGGGCGGCAGCAGCGCGATGCCGAAGCCTTTGGCATCGCGCATCATCGCCCAATCTTCAAAAACCATTTCGACCGTAAAGCCAAGCCGTTTATATTCTTCGACCGATCTTGTCAAATCTTCCGTTTTGACCGCCAGATGGTCAACCGTTCCCGTAAAGCGTATCTCAGACATTTTCGTAAAACCTCTGTTTGATTTTATCAAATAAAGTTGGGAGGCGAGAGCCGGTGTGCGAGAAATTCTTTGACTCTCGACTCTCGACTCTCGACTCTTGACTCGCATTTGCGGTAAATTTGAATGTTTATGAAAATAGTTTCGCTTTTACCGTCCGCGACGGAAATCGTTTGCGCTCTCGGTTTGGAAAAAGATCTCGTCGGCATCACGCACGAATGCGATTTCCCGGCTTCAATTGCAGGCAAGTCGCCGCTCACCGCGAGCCGCATTTCGCATGAAACGATGTCGAGCAAGGAGATTGACCACGCCGTCCGTTCACAGCTCGACGGACACGGTTCGATCTACGATCTCGACGAAAAACGATTGCAAGAACTCGATCCCGATCTGATAATCACGCAGGAGCTTTGCGATGTCTGCGCCGTTTCGTATAAAACGGTCGAAAAAGCGGCGCGGATGTATGTCGCCGATGCCCGCGTTGTCTCGCTCGAACCGAATACGATCGCTGAAATTTTTGATAACATAAGGCTCGTCGGCGAACTTTGCGGAGTTTCGGAAAGAGCCGAAGCGGTTGTCAATGGTTTACAAAAGCGGATTGATAACATTCGCGAGCGCATGTCGGAAAACGATCCGAAATTTAAAGTTTTTATGCTCGAATGGCTCGAACCGCCGTTTGCGCCCGGACATTGGGTGCCCGAACAAGTTTCGATCGCCGGAGGAATTTGTCTTTTAGGCGAACCGGGCGAAAGAAGCGTGACGACAACTTATCAAGAGATTTACGAATCAAAGCCTGATGTTATCGTGTTGATTCCGTGCGGTTATTACACTTCGGATATTTTGCGGCAGATGGAAAATACTTTCTTCCCGTCAAATTGGCGCACGCTTCCGGCAATTGTGAACGGCGAAGTATGGGCTTTAGATGCCAGTTCGTATTTTTCGCGTCCCGCGCCGCGCGTCATTGACGGTGTCGAGATTCTGGCAAAGATCTTTCATCCGCGCATATTTGGCGAACCGACAGACGCCGAAGCCGTCAGAGTTCCGCGAGATTTGATACGATTTGAAGTTGAAATTGACACAAAAGGCGCGTAAACCAAAAAGCTATCTATGAAAATTATTGCAACCTGTTTTTGTTTTATTATTTTTTCATTCTCCGTTTTCGCGCAAATGCCTGATCAGGTTTTGGCAACGTCGAACGGGCAAAAGTTCACGGTCAAAGATCTGCCGGCCGAAATTGCCGAGGCATACACGAATCTTTCGAAAACGGTCGCCGACACACGCAAGACATTGCTCGAACAGCTAATAGCCGAAACACTTTTTGAAACGGAAGCCAAAACCAAAGGTTTGACGTTTGAAAAACTTGTCGAGCAAATCAAGGCAAAAGTTCCCGCGCCGTCGGAGAAAGATATTCAGGCCGTTTATGACGGAAATCGCGAGGCGATCGGTGGTAAAACTCTCGCCGAAGTTCGTCCGCAGATCGTCGCCTTTTTGCGTCAGGACCCCGAGCAAAAGGCGTTGTTGGATTTTCTTGCCGTGCTGAAAACAAAATACAAAGTCACGCCCGGCAAAGATGTCAACGCGCTGAATCTGAGACCGACCGACGTTTTGGCAACCGTCGGCACCAAAGCGATTTCATTACAGGATTTTGAAATGAAAAATAAGATCGAGCTTTACGAAGCAAAAGCAAAGGTCTTTGACGCGGTAAAATTCGCGCTCAACGAATTGATCTTTAACGCACTTGTTTCGGCCGAAGCCAAATCGCTTAACATTGAAACGAACGATTTGATTGCGCGTGAAATTACCGACAAAATGCGCGATTATACCAACGATGAGCAGCAACAGCTTGAAACCAATCTGCGCCGCAAGCTTTCGGCAAAATACAAAACACAGATTCTTTTGAAGGAACCGGTCCCGATAGTCCAGAATATTTCGACCGAAAACGCGGCTTTCACAGGAAGCGCGACCGCACCTGTGACCGTCGTGATGTTTTCGGATTTCGAATGTTCGCACTGCGCGGCAACGCATCCGATCCTCAAGAAAGTTCTCGGCGAATACCTTGGCAAGGTTCGTTTCGTTCTGCGCGATTATCCGCTCGTGACGATCCACGAAAACGCTTTTCAGGCGGCAGTCGCGGCAAATGCGGCACGCGCGCAAGGCAAGTTTTTTGAATACGTCGAGATTTTATACCTCAATCAGGAAGCATTGGATTTGGCATCGCTAAAGAAATACGCCGTCGAATTGGGTTTAAATTCGCAGCAATTTGAGTTAGACTTGCAGAGCACAAAAAATGCCGAAACCGTCCGCAAAGATATGGCTGACGGCAACAGCTATGGAATTTCCGGAACGCCGACCGTTTTTGTCAATGGCGTCAAGGTGCGCATTATGACGGCGGAAGGCTTTCGCGAAGCGATTGATAAAGCACTGAAAAAACAGTGAAGAGTGGAGAGTATAGAGTGGAGAGTGAATTAATGGCTCTTAACTCTCCACTCTCTACTCTCCACTCTCTACTCGAAATTATGCGTCTTTATATTTTAATTTTACTCGTCTTTTTGTTTTCGACCTGCAACGGCACGTCGAATAATACCAATAAACCTGCGAATGCCGGCAATAGTAATTCAACCAATACCGTGAAAAGCAATAGCGTACCTGTCTATACTTACGAAATTGTCAATACCTACAAACACGATCCGACGGCTTTTACTCAGGGTCTGGTCTTTTTGGACGGCTTTTTCTATGAGGGAACCGGCGGACGGAAAGACGATAGTTTTCATTCTTCGCTGAGAAAGGTTGAGATCGAAAGCGGCAAGGTTCTGCAAAAGATAGATCTGGCCGGAGATTATTTTGGTGAAGGAATTACGGTTTTCAACGGGAAAATTTACCAGATCACGTGGCAGGAAAACGTTGCTTTTGTGTATGATTTGAAGGATTTCAAATTGCTTAAAGAATTTCGATATTCGGGCGAAGGCTGGGGAATTACGCACGACGGGACGAATCTGATCATGAGCGACGGAACGCACGTTATCCGCTTTGTCAATCCCGAGACTTTTGAAACCGTCCGCACAATTGTTGTTAACGACGAAAAGGGAAAGCCGTTAATGGAGTTAAATGAACTTGAATACATTAAAGGCGAAATCTGGGCGAACATCTGGGAAAAAGGCTGGATCGTGCGAATTGACCCGGCCAACGGAAAGCTTTTGGGCCGGATTGACTTAAACCAACTCGCCGATGAGCAGTCGAAAAAAAATCCGAATGGTGATGTTTTAAATGGAATCGCATATGACGAATCAGCAGATCGAATTTTCATCACCGGTAAAAAATGGAAGGATGTGTTTGAGATAAAAGTTAAGCCGAAACAATAGATGACCGAACAAGACAGAGAGTTTATGCGCCGTGCGATCGAATTGGCGCAAAATGGAATTGATGCCGGGCAGGGCGGACCGTTTGGCGCAGTCGTGGTGCGTGACGGCAAAATCATCGGCGAAGGCTGTAACCGCGTTACTTCGACCAATGACCCGACCGCCCACGCCGAAGTTGTCGCGATCCGTGAGGCGTGCAAAAAGTTAAATAGTTTTCAGCTTTACGATTGTGTGATTTACACATCGTGCGAACCGTGCCCGATGTGTCTCGGTGCGATCTACTGGGCGCGTCCAAAACGGATGTTTTTCGCGTGCACGCGTGAAGACGCGGCCGAGATCGGATTCGACGACCAGTTGATCTACGAAGAAATCGAACGCCCGAT
>JANLTD010001171.1:0-2338 GCA_031362765.1 Acidobacteriota bacterium
ACATTTTGATAACCGTCGCTCAATGCCGACAACGGCAAAATACCATCAACTGTTTTGAAGAGCAATTGCCGATTACTTTTATCAATTTCGTAAAAATCAACTCCGGGCAGTAAATCTTTCAAAGCGGAACTGATAAGTTTAACGCCTTCGCCCGAAGTTTGATAATCCAAATCCATCGCCCATTGTTCCAGAGAATTTAAGGTGGCATCGGACTGAAACAAAGTGGCGACACAACTTGCCCGTGCATTGCGAAAGACATTGTTGTTTAAATTCGACAGACTTTTATCACTGCTCAAACGGCGCGAAACGCCGTAACCGATTGTCAAATAGCTGCGGTTGGTGTGTGAAAGCGCTTCGTCCAAAACATTTAGTGTTTCCCGATTATGTTCAAAGGTTTCCTTCAAAAGCGCACCGCGATTGAGCCTTAAATCAATTGCGCGGCTTTCGCCTTTTTTATTCTCGAAATCCGCGTGAATCAAACATTCCGATGCACCGTTGCGAATCCACGAATCAGGATTTCCGAGCAGTTCGGGCAAGGCTTCGCTTCCCGCTAAAAGTAAGGCGACCGCCCTTAAAATGGTGCTTTTGCCGCAACCGTTTTCGCCCAAAATAAATGTCCATTTGCGGATTTTGCCATCCTCTTTTAAAAACGGCAATTCAAGCTGTTTAATCGAACGAACATTATCTAAAACAAGTCTTTGTAAAAACATATCGAATCCTCTGCTTTGGTCTTAATGTAGTTATTCTACACGAAAAAAACTGAATTACAACAGTTTTTCAGTTCTTAGATTTTTTGAAGATTTATGGTTTAACGTAATCCGTCCAAAAGAAAAGATAGGTCGCGTAAGCGTTAAAAATAATTGAAATTAGATAGATAAACCATTCATACCAGCGAATCTTAAGCGGACTGTTTTCGAGCAAGATGACAAACATCCACGGCAATAAGATCATCGCGTAACGATAGCCGAATTGCCAGCCGCCCGGATTTCCGTGCGTCCAAAGCAAGAATGTCAGAACAATAATTGCCGCCCAGGCCGTGTATTTTAAGATTTTGTCGCGCGCGCCGAAACGAAACAAAAACAAAATAAACGGACTGCTCCACCAGATCGCGGTTCCAAAACCGCCCGGCACCAAATAAGGGAAACCCGCCAACCGATCCCAGGGCGTGAAGAGCATTTCCCTGACATTCAGCGGAATATACCAAATCGAAAAAATGCCGTAGCGATACCACGGTTCGTTCAAAACTCCCGGAATCCGTGCGTAACCGAAATCTGTCAAGGAATCAAACCGAACATAGTTGTAAATCAAGGTCGAAACGCCCAACACGAACGGAAAAGCGCAAAACTTCGTTAGAGTTCCAAGTTTCAGGTTCCAGATTCCAAGTTTCAAGTTCCAGGTTCGAAGTTTCAAGTTCCCGATTGCAATATTTTTTTTTGTTTCGACAATATTTTCAATTGCCGGTTCTGACGCTTTTGCTTTGGAGTTTTGGTTTTCGACTTGGAACTTGGAACCTGGAACTTGAAACTTGGAACCTGGAACCTGAAACTTAACAAGAAGATACATAAACAACGGCGCCGTTAAAATAATCTCTGTCCGGTTGCCGAAGGCGAGTGCAAAAAACAATCCGGCGAGCAGCGGATTGCGCCGAAAAACCGTGAAATAGATCGCGCCGAGCTCGCCCAAGACGGCAAAACCCAATGCCAAATGCCACGCGCCGGCCATTGAAAGATTTGTCCACATCCAGGTTCCGAACAGCATTCCGCAAACGAGCAAGATTCTTTTTTTCCATTGAAATTCATATTGTTCGGCGATTTTGATCAGAAAAAAACAAATTGCGCCTGCTGTCAGAGCCGCAATCAATGTCGCGGGCATTTCATAAATAAATCCGACGAGCTTGAAAAAAGCGAACGGAATCATTGTCAAAACACTGCCCAATGGAAAAGCCGAATACCAATTGCCCTCAAAAGGCACAAATTCATTGACCCAGGTCGGCGGTTTTTCGTGAAAACCGATCGCCCCGCGCAAAATATTGTCAGCCACCCGAAATGTGTAATCGTAATAGAATTGCGGCTGCGGATTGCTGTAATAATAGATCCAAAACGTTGAAGCAATAAGAACAAAGACCAATATTTTGATCCGCAGAGATTTATTTTTGGTCTTTTCCATTTCAGGTTTCATTGTTTTCGCAATTTAATACCGTTTTCAGTTAAAAACTATGCATTATCGTCAAGACACTTTGTGCCGGAAAGTCCAACAAACTTCAGTTTGTTGATTATGCGTGAACAATCAACAAACTAAAGTTTGTTGGACTCTTACTGCATAGTTTCTAACTGAAAAG
>JANLTD010001191.1:0-13450 GCA_031362765.1 Acidobacteriota bacterium
AAAATTTCGGGAAACTCCGCTCAGAACCAAAATGTGGTTTACGGCTAGTTCGACAAGAGGATTGGTCATGTCGGTTGTGCGTGAAAGAATTACTCCGTTCCCAAAATAAGCCCACCAGCCCGATCTCGGTCCGAACCGATAGCGTCCCGCGACCCTCTGCCACCAATGATGGTATCCAAGGTCACTGCCGTCTGATGTATAACCAAGCATTACTGTGCATGAAAGATTGGTATTGATTGTCGTAACGGTTGTTTCGATTTGCCATCTTGCCATATTGCGTGTTCTCCTATTTTTTTAATTCGCCGCCGAATCCGCGCAAATCAAAAGTTTTCCGTCGGCTGTTTCAAGCGAATGAATTTGCTCGATTTCAGCAAGGCGAAAAACCGTCCTTTCGGAAACACCGAGCACGGTTGCCATTTTGGCAATCGAAAAATGTTCGGTTTCCGTCAGGCAATTTTGGCAAAAATGCCGTGTGTTTCCGCTCACGCGAACGAATTTCAGTTCGTGTTTTTCAACTCTGATCTTTGTTCGTCGGGTAGCTTTCATAAAAAAATTCTTTTCGTTTGTCTTCCAATTTGTTAAAATCTTTCTCTAACATAAAATTCGCCCACAGTTTTTTCAGCGATGGACATAGATTGGCAAAACAGCCGCTAAATTGTCCTAAATTTGCCGATAAATTTTTATAAATTTTTATAAATTGATGATGCCGGACGCGCCGAACACTAAAATTTCTTTCGCCGAATTTGAACTCGACACGGTTCACCGGCGATTGCTGCGCTCCGGCGAAACGGTCGCTTTGAACGCGAAAGCCTTTGATTTATTGACTTTTCTGGCAAACAATAACGGCCGAATCGTCAGCAAAGATGAAATTCTCAATGCGGTTTGGGACGGGCAGTTTGTCGAAGAAGCAAATCTGGTCGTACAGATCTCAAACTTGCGGAGAGCTTTGGGCGAGAGCAAAAATGCGCCGCGTTTTTTGGTAACGGTTCCGGGCAAGGGCTATAAATTTGTCGCCGAAACAAACGGAAACGGTTTTTTGATCGAAACGCACACGATTTCCGAACTAACTATCGAACACGAAGAAACAGTTGACCAATGGCTGAGTTTGTCCGAAAAAAAATCTTCAAACAGGAAATGGTTTGCGATTGGCGCAGTTACGATTTTGGTATTTTTAACAGTTGGCGCAATCGGTTATTGGCGTTATTACAAAACGCCCGAACAAAACAATTTCGCATTCGCCTGGACAAATCCGGCGCAGCGCATTTTGCCCAGACAATTGACGGCAAACGGCAAAATGAATGTCGCCGCGATTTCGCCCGACGGCACGCTCTACGCTTACACGACCGAAGGCAGCGAGCTTTCGGGACTGTGGGTTGCGGGCATCACAGGCACGCAAACCATCGAAGTCTTGCCGCCTTCCGACATCAAATTTACCGGATTGACTTTTTCGCCTGATGGACTGTACATCTACTACACCGCCCGCGACGCGAAAAATCAGCAAGGCGCGCTTTTTCGCGTTCCGACACTCGGCGGATTGACGGAAAAAGTTTTGTCAGACGTTAATCGTTCGATAACTTTTTCGCCCGACGGCAAACAATTTGCCTTTCCGCGCGTTGATATTAAGCGAAAAATAACAACATTAGTCATCGCCGATACATACGGCAGCCATGAAGAAAAAGAAATCGCCGTGCGCCCGAGACAATCCACTTCGAACGGAAGCGGTGCACCGTGGCTGCCGGACGGTCTTAACGAAAATGGCGCGTCGTGGTCGCCGGACGGAACGAAAATCGCCATTGGCGGAAATACCGAAAGGACGCGCGAAAATGCTGTTTTGTTGGTGGATGTGAATACGGGAAGCGTGGCGAAATTAGGCGAAAAAACCTGGGCTTGGGTGCGCCGCGTCGAGTGGTTACCCGACGGCAGCGGATTATTTTTGAATGTCGTCGAAAAAGGCTCGTGGCAGGAAAGACAAATTTGGCTGATCGATTATCCGGGCGGACAAGCACATAAAATTACCAACGACCTCAGCCGCTACGGCGGCGAAACCGTCGGCATTTCGGCTGACGGCACGAAACTTATCGGTGTCAGAGCGCAAACCATTTCCAATATCTTTGTCGGCGCGGCGGATGAAGTAACCCGATTGACAAATATCACAAATAACGCGGTCGGCAAACGCGACGGCGCATTTAACAGTCTGACCTGGACACCCGACGGAAGACTCGTTTTTCGACGATTTTTCGATAAGGACGAGACATTGTGGATTATGAACGCCGACGGCACAAATGCCAAACAGCTGACTCCAAACGGTTTTTTAGACCGCAAACCCGTGATTTCGAACGACGGCCGGGCGGTGGTGTTCGATTCAAACAGAAGCGGAAATTACAACATTTGGCGTGTCGGTTTGGACGGCAGTGATCTGAAACAGATAACGACCGGCGGCGGTATTTCGCCGAGCATTACGCCCGACGGAAATTGGATCTTTTATGAACGCGGCAGCTATATTTGGAGGATCCCGATTGACGGCGGCGAACCCGTTCAAATGACTGGTAAATCGTCAAAATCGGTTGAAGTTTCGCCCGATGGCAAAATGTTCGCGTGTTTTTATCGCCCGGTGAACGAAGAAAAATTAAAGCTCGCCGTTTTCCCGATTGACGGCGGCGAACCACTGTATTTATTTGATGTTCCGGTAGATTTGCTTTATGAAAAATTGCGCTGGACACCTGACAGCAGGTCGCTCGTTTATGCTTTTTACAATTCAACGGCCTGGAAACAAAGTCTTTCCGGCGGCGCAGCCGAAAAGTTTCTCGAGTTTCCGGGCGAGATCATCAATGCCTTCAGCTGGTCTTTCGACGGCAAACAATTTGCCGTCGCTCACGGCCAGGAAGTGCGAGATGTCGTGCTCTTCACAATTGAACGTTAAAATTGAGGAAACTCATTATGAAATTTTTCACCACAGGATATACCGGCAAAGAGGTCGGACAACTTTCCGCGCTGCTCGATGTTCACGGGGCCGTGCTTGCCGACATTCGTTTTGCACCCGTTTCGCGGCATCTCGAATGGCGGCGGGATTATCTCAAATTGCTTCTCAAAAACCGCTATCGCCACGTTTCCCAACTCGGCAATCGAAATTACAAAACAGGCGGCGCAATTCAGATTCACAATCTCGAGATCGGTATTCGCCTGATCGAGTCGTGGAATGAGAATGTGATTCTGATGTGCGCCTGCGAAGAATTAGAAAATTGTCATCGCCGTGTCGTCAAAAATGAACTCGAACGGCGCGGCTGCGAGGTTGAGGAAATCACGAATTGGGATGTTTCTCAGCCTTTTTTATTCAAATAAGAATCTGCCCACGAAACACACTAAAAACACGAAATTTTTCCGATTTATTTTCTTATGTTTCGTGTTTTTCGTGGGCAAATTTTCTTGCTAAAATCTTCATCAACGTTTTTCAATATGTTAAAGTGAAATCTACAAAATTATGAATGAAATAAATGTAATCGGCGGCGGTCTGGCAGGTGTCGAGGCGGCGTGGCAAGCGGCAAATTCGGGTGCCCGCGTCAAACTTTACGAGATGCGCCCTGTTCAGCAAACACCCGCGCATCGCACCGATCTGTTGGCGGAAATTGTTTGCTCAAATTCTCTTAAAAGCGATGAAGCCGGAAGTGCGCCGTATCTTTTGAAGGAAGAACTCAGGCGCGGCGGTTCGCTTGTCATGGAAGCCGCTCGACAGACGAAAGTTCCGGCCGGCGCGGCACTCGCGGTTGATCGCGGAAAGTTTGCCGAACTCATCACTCGGAAAATCGAAGCGCATCCCGGAATCGAAATCGTCCGCGAAGAATTCAAAATTATCAGCGCGGATGACATCACGATTATTGCGACCGGACCGCTTACCTCCGAAGCCTTGACCGCTGAAATAATGAAGTTTACGGGCGACGACCAGCTTTATTTTTATGACGCGATCGCGCCGATCGTCGCGGCGGATTCGATTGATATGAATATCGCTTTCAAAGCCGCGCGCTACGGCAAAGGCGGCGACGATTATGTCAATTGTCCGATGAATCGCGAGGAATATCAGCGGTTTTACAACGAACTGATCGAAGCGAAATCGGTTCCCCTAAAACGTTTTGAAGACACGCATTGGTTTGAATCTTGTTTGCCGATCGAAGAGATCGCACGGCGCGGAATTGACACTTTGCGGTTTGGTCCGATGAAACCGAAGGGCTTGCCCCTGCCTTCGACGGGGCGTGAACCGTATGCCGCCGTGCAGCTTCGGCAGGAAAATCTGATGGCAGACGCTTACAGCCTGGTCGGTTTTCAAAATCACTTGAAATACGGCGAACAAAAGCGTGTGCTGCAAACGATTCCCGGACTCGAAAATGCCGAATTTCTGCAATACGGACAGATTCACCGCAATACTTTTATAAATTCGCCGCATATCCTGAATCAAACGTTGCAGACGAAAAAACAGCCGAAACTCTTTTTTGCCGGACAGATCACGGGCGTTGAAGGCTATCTCGAATCGGTCGGTACCGGCTGGCTTGCCGGTTTGAACGCGGTGAAACTGGCACGCAACGAAAATTTAATAACTGCGCCCGAAACTTCGGCGATCGGCGCGCTTTGCCGGTATGTTTCAAATGTCGAAACGAAAAATTTTCAGCCCGTCAACATCACCTTCGGACTGCTCGCGCCCGCGTCGGTCGAACTCCGTAAAAAATACCGCAACAAACGCGAACGTCACGCGATTCAGGTCGAACTCGCGCTCAAAGATTGGGACAAATGGCTCGTCGAAATTTGTTTGACGGAATTGAAAATAGCGGCGTAAAATATGGAATCCTCGCAAATTTTAATAATTCTCGCGGTATTCGCCGTCGCCGTGCTTTATTCGTCGGTCGGACACGGCGGTGCGTCCGGTTATCTGGCGGTGATGGCGTTGTTTGTGATCTTGCCCGAAGTGACGCGTCCGGCAGCTTTGATCTTGAATCTCTTTGTCGCTTCAATCGCTTTTGTCCAATTCTATCGCGCCGGTTATTTCGATTGGAAAATATTTCCGCCGTTTGCAATTGGTTCGATTCCGTTTGCTTTTCTTGGTGGCAGTATCCAACTTTCCGAACCGATCTACAAAATAATTCTCGGCATCACGCTGATGCTCGCGGCGATTCGTCTGGCGATAAATTTGCGATCGGAACGCGAACCGCAGGCGCCGCAAATCTGGATTTGTCTGGTTATCGGTGCCTGTTTGGGTTTTGTTTCGGGACTTGTCGGCGTCGGCGGCGGAATTTTTCTGACACCGATCTTGCTGCTGATGAACTGGACCGAAACAAAACGCGCAGCGGGAGTTTCCGCGTTGTTTATTTTGGTCAATTCAATTTCGGGACTTTTGGGGAATTACGCGCAGGTTTTGAAACTTCCCGCCAATGTTTACGTTTGGATAATTGCTGCAATAATCGGTGGTTTGATCGGTGCAACTTTGGGAAGTTATCGCTTTAATTCGCTCGTTTTGCGACGCGTTCTAGCAGTCGGGCTGTTGATTGCGGGCACAAAATTGATTTTTACTTAAGGTTTTGCAATGAAATCAATGACTATTTTTTTTCATCCGGGAGATTTGGTTGGAGCAGATTGTCTTGGAACATTGCTGATTTTGGCATTTCCGTTTATTGCTCTTTGCATAGTGATTTATGTTTTTGCAAAACCAAAAGATAAGTTTTAAGGAGAAAAAATATGAATTATCAAGTAAATCAAGATTTAGAACATTTAAAAATTCTTTCGATTTTTTTTTATGTATTGTCCGGATTAACCCTGTTTCCGGTTATTTTCGGGTTGTTCTATATGATTTTGGGACTTTTATTCGGCGTCGTGCTCTTTTCGGCACAACGTCCGGGCGAACCGCCGGCCGCGCTTTTCGGCGGAATTTTTGTCGTTTTCGGGGGTATTATTCTGACGATATTTCTCACGCTTGGAATTTTGATCCTCAAAACCGGACGCAATCTATCAAAACAAAAAAGCTACACATTTTGTTTCGTGATCGCTTGTTTGATCTGTCTTTGGATTCCGTTCGGGACGGTTCTCGGAGTTTTTACGATCATCACTCTAACGAAGGAATCGGTCAAAGCCTCTTTTGAAGGACAAAATTATCAGCAATTTGGCAACAATCCGCCGAATTGGCAATAGTTTTATGCAATTCGCTGAATTTGAGCAAAACGGTTTCGGAATTTTAGAAAATGTTCTCGATGGCACACGTTTGTCAAAATTAAAAATTTACGTCAGGCAAACGAAACGCGAGTTTGCAGCGTCAAAAAAGGCGACTGTTTAATAATGCGCCCGTTAATTTTGCATTCTTCGTCCGCCGCCGCGAGTCCGAAAAATCGGCGGGTGATTCATTTTGAATTGGCGCCACAAGGTTTACCGAACGGTTTGGATTGGTATGGTTCGTAAGAGTTTACTCACAATTTTGGTTCTGCTTTTCGCGCTCGGTGTTTTCGCGCAAAGCGGACGCAATAAACCGGTGGAAACACCTTCGCCTTCGCCGACGCCCAAGCGTCTGGGCGGTTATTCACCAACCGAAAAAACTATTCCGGTTGCCAATCCTTCGCCGACTCCGCCGAAAATTGATGATGATAAAGAGGTTATCAAGATTGAATCGAATCTCGTGCCGATTCCCGCGTCGGTTCTCGATGCGCGCGGGCAAACGGTCGGCGGTTTGAAACTCGAAGATTTTCTGCTCCAAATTGACGGCAAACCGGTTGAGATCGGCGATTTTTCGCGTTCGGAAACACCTGTCCGGCTCGTCGTTCTTTTCGATAATTCGTCGAGCGTGACGATCGCCCGCGAGTTTGAGAAGAAAGCCGCCGTCCGATTTTTCCGCCGCGTCATTCGTCCCGAAAAAGATCTTGTCGGGCTTTTCAGTGTGGCAACGGTTTCGCGGCTTGAACAGCCGTTGACGAAAGACGTTTCGCTGCTTGTGCAGGCAATCGAAAATTTCGCGCAACCGGCGGGCGCGACCGCGCTTCTCGACGGCATTATCGAAGCTGCCAAGTATCTCCAGGATGCGCAAGGCCGACGCGTGATCGTCATTGTTTCCGACGGCGACGACACGGTCAGCGATGCCACTTTCGATGCTACTTTGAAATCCTTGCAGCTCGCCAATTGTCAGGTCTATATTGTCAAAACGACCGATTTTGAAAACTCGATCCGAACCGGACAGCGGACGGGGAGCGCCAATCTGCGTCAGCTTGCCGCCGAACGCCGGATGCAGGAAATCGCCGGACAAACCGGCGGCGCGGTCTATTCGCCGATTGACGAAGATGAGCTCGACCGCGCCTTTAACCAAATCTCTGCCGAACTCGCCCAGCAATATATCCTGAGCTATTATCCCGAAAATGAAGCGGATAAACGCGGCGAATTCCGGACGATTTCGCTCGTCGTCAAAACGCGTCAAAATTTGTCTGTTCGCACACGCAAAGGTTATTATGTTCCGAAGAAAAATTGATAATGGATAACGGATAATGGATAATGCCGAAAGACTTAAATTATCCGTTATCCATTATCAATTTTCCATTATGTTAGAAGAACTTTTGAAACAATTTTTCCAACACTTGCGCTACGAGCGCAATGTCAGCCAAAATACTTTGCGAAATTATTCGAGCGATTTGGAGCAATTTCGTGATTATCTGCTCTTAAAAGGAAAAGTTTCCGACATACTTGTTTCCGAAATAGACCATTTAACGATTCGCGAATGGATGTCGGAATTGCACGGCGATCATAAAAAAACCTCGATTGCTCGGAAACTTGCATCTTTAAGAACATTTTTTCAGTTTCTGGTGCGCGACGGCATACAGGAAAATAATCCCGCCAAACTCGTCGCGACGCCGAAGGTCGAACGCAAATTGCCGACGCATCTTTCGATGGAAGATGCCGTCCGCTTTATCGAAACGCCCGATTTGAACATCGATTTGGGTCGGCGCGACCGCGCTATTCTGGAATTTCTCTACGCGACCGGAATGCGCGTCGGCGAACTTGTCAATCTGAGTTTGAAGGATATTGATTTCCGCGAAAAGCTCGTCCGCGTGACCGGCAAACGCAAGAAACAACGCATTTTGCCGTTTGGCGAACCCGCTCTCCAGGCCCTGATGTTCTACTTAAACGAAACGCGGGCGACTTTTTTGAACAATTGTCCGCCAAGCGAAAGAGATGACCAAGCCGTGTTCCTGAATTATCAAGGCACCCGCATCACAACCCGCAGCGTGGGGCGAATGGTTGATAAATACATTAAAATTTGCACGGAGATCAATCGCGACATTTCGCCGCACAGTTTAAGGCATTCGTTTGCCACGCATCTGCTTGATTCAGGCGCGGATCTGCGCGACATTCAGGAGCTTCTCGGGCACGCGCGGCTTTCGACAACCCAAATTTATACGCAGGTTTCGATGGAAAAACTGATCGAGGTTTACGACCGTTCGCATCCGAAAGCGTGAACTGATTTTCAGCAATATTGAAAAAAAACTTCAAAAAAATATTCAAGCGGTCTTTGAAGTTCAGAGTTAAGTTCAGAGTTACGCATTTATGCGTGAGATACGTTCGCACAAAGACAAGTTCAGAGTTTCAATAAGTGTTGACCAATGCACACGCTTTCACGCATAAATGCGTAACTCTGAACGCTTACAAAAAAATCTTAAAACTTTCCTGTTCAAAATGATGGTCGTGCGTAAGAATTTCCGTGATTTCGAGCTTACGTCAGACATTCATTGAGATACAATCAGTCAAACTATAACCTTTGTCGAGGCGCGATTCGTAAAGTTCAAGGGCTTCGAGAAAAGCTGTTTCATTTCGTGGAATTACTTTCACGCGCACATCAAGCAAAATTTCGTGGACAAAAGCTGAAACTTTCATTCGCACAAATCTGCCGTGTTCGGCATAAACATTCAGAAATTCGGTGAGAATATCTTCGGTTGTTACCAAATCAATATTTCTCTTTACCGTTTCAACTTCAACCGATTTTTGATGCCATTGGTCTTTCGGGTTGACAAGCGCGACGAGGTGCAATGTGTCAACAAAAAGTTCGTTCATTTTTTTGGTGCGCCGGAAAGATAATGGTCAAGATTAACCGAAGCATCCGTCGCAATTTTGTCGAATTCTTCTTCGGGAATATCTTTTAAATGCTCTTTCCATATTTCCCAAAGCGTTCGACGCGGCGGTTCTAAATTTTCGACAAACTCCAAAACTTTTTCTTTTTGGTCAGCCGACAAAACTTTTACTTTCTCAGAAATCTTTTCGGTAACATCGGTTCGCATAAATTTCACCGCGCTTGCATTTTAGCATATACCAAAGGCTGGCAAATTTTGTTGATGCAGCAAATGAGTTCAAATTGCTGAGACGGAAACAATGACTTTAATAATTAAGCAGATGAGCATAAGTTTTGCGACATTTTGCTTTTCGTTCAGAGTTACGTCTTTAGACGTGAAACCGCCAGCGAAGCGCGGCGTTTTTCAGAGTGCGTTCCGCGTTTGGACTCTGAACGAAGAGCAAAATGTCGCAAAACTCATCTTCACCTGCTTATATCTTAAAGAAATCGCGGATACGTTTCAATAAATCGTGTTGTTCGCTTTGCAACCTTTGTTTGGCGGCTTCGTCATTTAAGCCTTCGCGGGCGGTTTCGAGCGAGGCGCGGCGCTTTGCCAGGGCAAGCGAGATGTCTTCGGCGATTTCGGGACGACGGCGAATAATGTTTTGAAAAGATTCTTTGTCAATCCGATAACATTCCGTGGCGGTTGTTGCGATAACTGTTGCCGTCCGTTTTGCACCGGTCATCATTCCCATCTCGCCGAAGAAATCGCCGGCTTTCAAAGTCGCGATATGTTTACTCAGTTCTGTTCCGTCAACCGACACACGAACTTCGCCTTCGCCTTTGGTTATTATATAGAGCCAATGTGCTTCGGCTCCCTGTCTTGTCATTGCCTCGCCGTGAACAAACGGCGCAACGCTCAGATGCTCCGCCAATTCTCGGTGTTCTTCTTGCATCAAACTATGAAAGAGTTCGACCTCGCCCAAAACTTTTATCCGGTGCGCGACCTCTCGGTCAAGTTTTGATTCGCGATGTTTCGCATCGTCCTCCGAGATGAAAATAGTTTGCGCCGGTATTGAAAGCGATATCTCCGCACGTTTGAGCGCCGAGTAAATACGTGTCCGAATAACCGAATTTGTCGGGTCGGTCAGCGCCAGGTCAGTCAGCCAATAGCGAACGGCATAAGTAATATAAGATTCCTTGAACTCGGTCACGATGCAGTGGACCGGAGGTTCCGTTGCGATGTGTTCGATCGGTTCGGCTCGCAAAGAGGCTTCGAGTGTATCAATGACATCTGTCGGCGAAAAACGAAAATCAACATTGAAATAAACCCATTGACGATGTTGGCGCGGCTCGTTCGTTCGCTTGCCTAAAATCAAAAATAGCCCTTTTATCAAAAGGCTGTTCGGAATCACGACCGTGTCCCAATCGCGTGTTTCGATCGAGGTTTGCCGCCAACGAATTTCCTTGACGCGTCCTTCGTATTTATCAACGCGGATCCAATCGCCGACGTTGACCGTGTTGTCTATTTCGAGCGCAATGCCGCCGACAAGATTGATGAGTGTTTCCTGCAGCGAGAAAGCGATAATTGCCGTCAGAACTGCCGATGTCGCAACGACGCCTGTCAAATCAACGCCGACCCTTGAAAGCAGCGCGAAAGCGACAAAGATATAAGCGATGCCCGTCAGCAGATCCCGCAAGATGCGGGGAATGTCCAAACGCTTTAAGACAATATCAAAAATGACCACGCTCAGAACGTTGACAATCGCAATTCCGGCGATCAGAAACGTCGCCCACTTTGTCCAGCGATTTGCGCCGGTATTTTCTTCGTATCCGTAATAAAGAAGAAAAGTCGAAATGAATAAACCGAGAATCGAAAGTAAAAAAAACAAGACCGCATTTATCAAACGAGGTCTTCGCTTGGGTATAAATCCACCCAGAGAAAAAGAAAAAAGAATAAAGGCGATCGCAAACAAAAGATATTCGCCGTGTTCACCCAAAACTTTTTGAAGTAGTTGCCAGAAACTCATTTTGATTCTTTATGGTAACGAAATATGTTTGAAACGAATATATCTTAACATGAAGTTAATATTGTCGGAACGCGGCTTTTTCTGAGGTCGTAATGCGGCAGTAAAAAGTTAAAAAAGATTTATTGCCGAAGCACACAAACGCGCATTAACTTCGGAGTTATGCTGTTGGCTATCATTCGGAATAAGTGAAAAGTGATAGGTGATAGGTGATAGGTCGTTTTCACCTGTCACCTATCACTTGTTCCGGATCTAATTGCTTTAATTTCTTAATTTTAACAATTAATTTTCGCCCGGTAATTATTATTTGAGATTTCAGATTTGAGATTTCAAATAATAAAGAAACTAAATTTACAGAGTATCAGTAGATCCAAATTTCGGATGTCGGATGTCGGATGTCGGATTTTTTGTCAAGCGAAAACCTGAATTTCTTTTGAAAACTTGAGCTTCGGATCGTTTGTTAATCCGCGCATCCCCAATCCCAAATCCGAAATTTGGATCTACTGAGTATTTAAAAATTTGAAAAATATGAATGCCTAACTTTTTACTGACGCATTATCTCAGGTCTTGATTTCAGAAGAAGTCCAGGACTTCGAATTGATAATAATCCGCAATCCGCAATCCAAAATCCAAAATCCAACATTTGGATCTACTGAATCTTTCAATTAACACTCTAAAACCGTTTTCGTTTATAATTCAATCAAACAAACGCTTTCCCCCGATCTTTAAAAATATGAAAAAAATCTACTGGCTTTTTATTTTGATCTTTGTTTTTTCTTCGCTCTCCGAGGCGCAGGAAAAAATGCTTTCGATTGATGATATTTACGACCCGCAAAAGCGTATTCCGTTTTCGGGAAGACCGCTTCAAATTCGCGGTTGGACCAAAGACGGCAAGGCTTACAAGGTCTTTCAGGGCGGACAACTGCTTCGTGTTGATGCACTTTCGGGGCAATCTTCGCCCGTTTATGACACCAAGAAATTCGTTTCGGTGTTGACGCAAACTCAGGGATTTACGCTGGACGAGGCGAATCAGATCGGGCAATCGCCGTTCCAGCAGTTTAACGAAGCCGAAACTACCGTTTTGATAAATCACAATAAAGATTTGTGGATCTATGATCTGAACGCGGGAACTGTCAAGCGTCTGACCAACACGATGAAAGACGAAGAGCTCGAAGCCGATTTTTCGCCCGACGGAAGAATGGTTAGCTTTGTGCGCGGAATGAATCTTTTTGTCGTTGACGTAACAACCGCTAAGGAAAAACAACTGACCCGCGATGGTACCGAAAAAACTCTGAACGGTTATCTCGATTGGGTTTATGAAGAAGAACTCTACGGTCGCGGCAACAAACGCGGTTATTGGTGGTCGCCGAATTCAAAATTCATCGCCTTTCTGCGCACCGACGAATCGCCGGTGCCGAAATTCGTGTTGACCGACGATACCGTAACCGATCAACGCGTCGAAAATACCGATTACCCGCAAGCGGGCGACCCGAATCCGCTCGTCACGCTCGGCATTGCCGATGTCACGAAAACGAGTATTATTCCCAACATCACGAAACTTCCGAAAATCGGCGATAAATTACCGCCGACGCTCGCCCGTTTCGGTGATCTGGTCAAATTCGTTGATATTTCAAAATACAAGCCCGAAGATTTTTTGATTTCGCGTGTGACGTGGACACCCGATTCACGCGCCGTTATGTATCAGGCGCAAAACCGCGAACAAACCTTTTTGGATGTCAACACAGCCTATCCGAACGACGGCCGATCAACGACCGTGATGACCGAAAAATCGCAAACGTGGGTCGAAGCGATCGATAATCCGACGTTCTTAAAGGACGGCAACGGAATCTGGCAATCCGAGCAGAGCGGCTTTCGCCATCTTTACCGCCACGACAACAACGGCAAACTCGTCAAACAGATCACGAGCGGACGTTGGGAAGTCAGCGAGTTTTACGGCGTTGACGAAACGCGGGGTTTGGTCTATTTTTCGGCGATCGGCGAAAACAACGACTGGATCAACACGCATATCTACCGAATCAAACTTGACGGCACGGAATTAAAACGGCTGACCGATACGAACGGCACACACCGCGCCTCGTTTAATCCGACCTTTACGCATTTTATTGATTTTTGGAGCGATGCAACCACGCCGACGCAAACGCGTCTGTTCACGGCAGACGGACGGATCGAAAAAGTTCTCGATGAAAATAAAGTTCCGGTTCTCGGTGCCTATAAACTCGGCAAAACCGAATTTCTGAAAGTAAAGGCGCGCGACGGATTTGAAATGGAAGCGATGCGAATTTTGCCGCCCGATTTTGATCCGTCAAAGAAATATCCGGTTTTTGCCTACACATATTCGGGTCCG
>JANLTD010000928.1:0-5467 GCA_031362765.1 Acidobacteriota bacterium
CCGGTCAATTGGGCATATGCCTTTTCAACGACACCATCGTCCGGATCACTCAAAAACGGATCGGTGGCAATATTACAATAATCGTAGCGATACCAAACATCGGTGAATGAAGTCGTGTGAAAATAAACCTTCGCGCGCGCCCAGCTTGGGATATTGGCGAGCCAAGATGCGGCGCCGCTGTAGGTCATATCATTGTTCGTGCCGCAACCCGCGCCGAATATCTGACCTAAAAGTGCCAAATTGCCCGCTAAAGCCGTGCCTTGATAAGGTGTCCCGACCGATTGGATGAGCCTGGATCCGGTCGCCGAATCCAAACCGCTCCAATAATACGTGTATAGATGAAGCGAAGCCGCGCCGCCTTGACTATGCGCGACGATACCGAATGAGGGCAAACTTGCGCCGAAGTTTTTGAGCAAATTGGCAAATTGGTCGTGTGAACGATTTTTGTTCAAATCAAGGAACTTTACATAACTCGAAAATTGACTTGCCGGGCCCCACGCATCGCCTGAACAATAACCGTGAACCAGCATCAATTTTCCGCCAACGGCATCATTTGTAAATTCAACGGGACGAACGCCCTGGCGCATTTCGTCGGTGATTATTCCCGCGAATGATTTCGCTAATTCGGTCGGCAGAACATCCGGCAAAGAAAGGCTTTCTGCTTCGCCCAAAACAATCGAATTATCAGGGTTTTGAATCCGTATGTTTCTTAACACGAAAGATTTTGCCGCGCTGTTTTGTGCCAGCCAACGCGAATCAAGCGTTAAAGGTACAGAAATTTCGCGTTTGCCTGATCTTTCAGACAAAGTCATTCCGCCAAGCCACGAAACAGGAAACTGATTGCCGTCAACATCAATTCCCCAAATTTCGGCGTGCGCGATCACTTTTTCGCCGGCCTTTAAGCCGGAAACCGGCAAATCAATTCGCCAACGCAGATCGTCGATTGCGGTTGTTCTGACATTGGAATTTATGACAACCGATGTTGGTGCAACTTCAAATGAAAGTTCTGAACTGCGGATAAATTCATCGCCGGCGGGCGTGGCGCCTTTTGAAATTACTTGTGCTGTATAGCGTCCGGCAACCTTTGGTACAAAATTAGATTGAAATGCGCCGCGGCTATTATCAAACATCGGAAAATCAATCGTTTCGCCGTTTGGTGTGCGAATTGAAACTCTTGATTCACGTATATTTCCGGCTAAATAATCGGGTTGGCCGCTTTCTTGGTTTTCCTTACTATTAAAGATTGCCGAGTAAATGCCGATTTCGCGTCCGACAATCGTTTGAAGTGTGTCAAGATACGAATACAAACGGTAGGGCGAGTCGCTCGATGCAACAAGATAACCGATTGTTTCATTTGTATTTGAAAGATTTTTCGGCTTCTCGATCTGAACTCGTAACACGCCCTGTTTGAGTAGATCAAAACTGAAGACTTCGGCCGGGAATTGATTTCCGTCCAAACCATAGGTCGTATCGGTCTGTTTGATCCGACGAGCAAAACCTTCACTTCTTAAATCGAAGAAATCACCGTTTGGCATTGCAACTTTTAAGTTCAGGTTCGGGCTGTTCGGCGCTAAGATCATCAATTTGAAATTTTCGGTCGAATCAACCGGAATTTCGATGGATTGAATATCCTCGCTTGCAATGATCGGAAACATCGTTGATTTTGAACGTGTTCCGACCGTTGCGGGATCGGGCAGGCGCATCGCCGAAATTTCATCGGACGGGCCGGCGAGTCTTTTGAAATCATCACGCTGAATAGTTGTTTTTTGCGCATTTATTATCAGCGAAAATGAACAGATCAACAGAAAGCAAAGCAAACTGCCGATAAAGTGTTTGAATATTTTTGACATACAGATCTCCCTCAGAAATTGGTTTTGTTAAAACTTAAAAAGACTATATTTATGAATTCAGGGGGAAAATGAAAAGTGTGGCGATTATAAACCCGAAGATCTGAAAACACAATTGGCAATCAAAAACTTGTTCAAATAATTTTCCTTTTAAGTTCTGAAAGAAATTCTCTTGTTTCGTCAGAAGTGCAATTTTCGATCTCAAATTCCCTTAATTCATCAATGACGTTTTCATTTGAAATCGCAAAAAGCGAAAATTGCGAAGCCATTTTGCTTTGTTTAGCGCGGTCAATCGCTTTTTCAACGCCAATTTGCTCCTGCTTGGCTTCGGAAAAAACAGCTAGTTCATATTTTTCGAGTTTTGTTAAGACGCTTTTGGCTCGTTCGATGACTTTGACGGGAAGACCGGCAAGCTTGGCAACCGCAATGCCATATGATTTTGACGCCTTTCCTTTTTGCAATTTGTGCAAAAAGACGACATCGCCGTCTTTTTCGGTTGCCAGAACCTGATAGTTTTTGGCGCCCGGCAGACTTTCGGCAAGCTCTGTGAGTTCGTGATAGTGCGTGGCGAACAGAGTTTTCGCCGAGTGTTCGGGCGAATTATGCAAATATTCGGCAACTGCCCAGGCGATCGATAAACCGTCAAAGGTCGAAGTTCCGCGTCCGATCTCGTCAAGAAGAATCAAAGCACGCGGTGAGGCATTATGCAGAATCGCTGCGGTTTCGGTCATTTCGACCATAAATGTCGAACGTCCCGACGACAGGTCGTCAGACGCGCCGACGCGTGTCCAAACGCGGTCAATGATCGGAAGTTTTGCCGAATCGGCCGGAACAAAAGAGCCGATCTGCGCGAGAATCTGGATTAAAGCAAGCTGTCTGAGTAATGTACTCTTGCCTCCCATATTCGGACCCGTAATTATTAACAAACGATCGGTCGAATTGTTAAGATACAGATCATTTGGAATGAAATCTTCTTGCAAAAAAGCTTCGACAATCGGATGGCGTCCGTTTTTGATCTCGATCTCGTCGCCGTCGTGCAGGGTTGGACAAACGAAATTGCGGCGCGTTGCGGTCTGAGCGAGGGATGCCAAAGCATCAAGCGTCGCCAATGCGCGGGCAGTTGATTGAAGTTTCCGGGTTTCTCCGCGAACCTGTGTGCGAATGTTTTGGAAGATCTCGGTTTCGAGTTGGATTATGCGTTCATCTGCGCCGAGGACTTTTTCTTCCCATTCTTTGAGCTGCGGGGTAGTGTACCGCTCGGCATTGGTCAGTGTCTGGCGGCGTTCGTAATCAACGGGCACGCGAGAAACATTGCCTTTGGAAATTTCTATAAAATAGCCGAAAACATTATTAAATTTTATCTTTAAGTTATTGATCCCGCTTCGTTGGCGTTCCTCTTCTTCAAAACTGGCAATGATCTGTTTCGCAGAAGTCGAAGTTTGTCGAAATTCGTCAAGCTCAGTATCAAAACCGTCGCGTATCACTCCACCATCATTTAGGTTTAGCGGCGGCTCGTCGGCAATCGAACGGGTGATCAAATCACGAATTTCGGGCAATTCAAATATATTTTCGGATAAAACCTGGAGAAGCAGACTTGTCGCGTCCGACAATGTCGAATTAATTTTTGGGGTTTGTGAAAGTGAACGGTTAAGAGCGATCAGATCACGCGGCGTGGCCGTCCCGAGATTCAACCTGCCGACCAGTCTTTCAAGATCCGAAACTTCTTTTAGCAGAAATCGAATTTTGTCGCGGAGCATCGGATCGGTCAATTCGGTGACAGCCAAAAGTCTTGTTTGTATTTCGCTTCGTTTCAAAGACGGACGCAGCAGCCACGACCGCAAAAGTCTCGCACCCATTCCGGTGACGGTTTCGTCAATCACATTCAAAAGAGTCTTTCTATTGCTTTCGCCTTTGGATTCTATTAGTTCGAGATTCCTGAGCGTGACCGCATCTAAAACCATATGATCGGCGGCTTCGAGAATTGTAATTTCCGAAATATGTTCGGCCGAAGCCTTTTGCGTTTCGAGCGCATAACGCAAAACGGCGCCCGATGCGCGAATTGCTTCAGTTTTCTCGCTGAGTCCGAAAGCGGTCAATTCACGGACCTTAAGCTGCATTTTCAAAACGCTTTCACAATCGGCGGGATGAAAAAGCCAATCGTCGAGGGCTGTTACCGTTGTCGTAAATTTGGATGAATGCGGCGAATGATTCGAAACAACATTTGACGTATCTGATAAAGCCAGGTTTCTAAAGTTAGCAAATGAGCTTTCGACCAATTTTCTCAAAGATTCGGGAAAGAGCAATTCACGCGGAGCAAAACTTTCGATATCGGCACAGGTTTTAGCCCAGGAATTCTTACCGGAAAATTCAGAAGCGAAAAATTCGCCGGTTGAAAGTTCGAGAAACGACAAACCGAAAGTTTCGCCCGAACCGGAAACTGACGCAAGATAGATGGATTCTTTTGCTTCAAGCAGTTGCGGGTCAATCGCGGTGCCGGGCGTGATGACACGAACGACTTCGCGTTTGACCAATTTTATATCTTTGCCGGCAGTTTCGGTTTGTTCGCAGATCGCGACGCGATAACCTTTTTTGACAAGCCGCGCAATGTAGTTTGCGGCGGCGTGATGCGGAACTCCGCACATCGGAACCGGATTCGGAGAATCTTTGTGCCGCGCTGTGAGAGTGATTTCAAGTTCCCGGGAACCGATCACCGCATCTTCATTAAAAAGTTCGTAAAAGTCGCCGAGCCGGAAAAATAGTAAGGTTCCGGGATATTGTTTTTTGATTTCGAGATATTGCCGAAGCATTGGTGTTGGGTTGTGCATATCAAATCCTGATTCTATGAATGAATTTTTTTGAGTATCACAGTTTAACTTAATTGCCGGAAAATTTAAATTTTTCAGACATCGAATCTTTATATTGTTGATTTTGCTTTTAATTTGCTAAAATCATTGTTTCTTTGTTGTTTTGTGTCAAAAGCCCGAACGAACCAAATGGGCGGAAACTTTTCTGGGAGAACGGGAATCAAAAATAATAATTACAATACCTTGCCGGTAAATAATTGTTTGGGAGAAGTATTTTTATGAAAGCAGTTCGAGTTCTATTAATAATTTCAATGTTGATTTTGTCTGTCACAAACTTTACTTTGGGGCAAACGGCACCCGTAAAAGTTGACGTAAAAACTGACGTCAAAAACGTTTCAACCGATAAAGCAACAACAAATAAAAATGACAATAATGAAGACGAATTATACCGGATCGGTTTTCAGGATTCGCTCGATGTCCAGGTTTTTCGACATCCCGAGTTGTCGTTTAAGTATAATGTCAATCCGGACGGGACAATTTCGATTTTCAGATCAGAAAGATCAATCATCGCGGTTTGTAAAACCGAGCAAGAACTAGCCAAGGAAATTGAAAAGGAATATTTTAGTTTCTTAAAAAAGCCGGAAGTGAGGGTTTTTGTCAGTGAAAAAAAATCACAATCTTACGGCGTTATCGGCTCGGTTGAAAAATCGGGAACTTATTTTGTAAATCGCAAGATCCGACTTCTTGAATTACTGGCATTTGCCGGAGGACCAAATAAAGAAGCCGGCAGTCGGATGATCGTGGCACGAACCGGAA